>NZ_AYOY01000074.1 GCF_000508185.1 Sphingobium sp. C100
AAAAGGCTACAGAAAAGGTGTTTCTGATCGTAAAGGCTACAGAAACGGTGTGGTGTGTTTTCTTGGCAAAATAAACCCTATGATTGCAGGGTTTTGATATGTATTTGAGTGATTAAAAGCTACAAAAAAAGTGTTAAGGCTATAAAAACGGGGGGACTCAATTTTTGAGTAGGGGGGCAAAAAATCAAAAAAAAATCTCCCCCTGCGGGGAAATTTGGTTTAGTCTTTGGTCTTTTAGGTTTTTGGGTTTTGATCTTTTAAAAAGATGGCGGTTTCGCCAGCTTTTTGGGCGATTTTGACGGAGTCAGAATCGTGTCTTTTCTTATCTTGATACATATAGAAACATTGAGATTTTCAAAAAGTAGGATAAATACAGTGGTGCCAAGGTTTTAAAAGCATTTTGACATGTAGAAACTCCCTCTGCTATTATTAAAGTGACCAAACCATAATAATAGAGTGCTAGAGGACTAGCATCAGAAGGAGTTTTTTTCTTGTGTTATTCAGATGAATCAAATTATAGCATCCTTCAGGACAAAACCGCAACAGGTAAAAAGCGGGATTGGCGAGGGAAAAAGGTGAGATCGTCACTTATGGCGGCTCATTATGAAGGACTTGAAAAGCGTACCGGTGCGCCTTACTACGGAAAAAAGGCAGAGAAAGTATGTGATTGTGCGGAATGTCTTGCGTTTAAGAGAGATCGAGAAACGGGCAGACTACGATTATATCAAGCCTATTTTTGTAAAGTGAGGTTATGCCCTATGTGTGCGTGGCGAAGGTCGTTAAAAATTGCTTATCATAATAAATTGATCGTTGAAGAAGCCAATCGGCAATATAATCCAGCATGGATATTTCTCACGTTGACAGTGAAAAATGTTGAGGGTGATGATCTGAAACAGACCATTTCGGATATGATGAAAGGCTTTAATAGATTGATGAAATATAAGA
This sequence comes from Sphingobium sp. C100, assembly GCF_000508185.1. GTDB lineage: Bacteria > Pseudomonadota > Alphaproteobacteria > Sphingomonadales > Sphingomonadaceae > Sphingobium. Next base: position 946 of record NZ_AYOY01000074.1, read on the forward strand.
AAATAGATTCTGCCGTGCGTGGATATTTCAGAGCTTTAGAGATCACGAAGAATCATGAAGAAAATACATATCACCCTCATTTTCACGTTTTAATTCCAGTAAGAAAGAGTTATTTTACTCATAATTATATTAAACAATCAGAATGGACAAGCCTTTGGAAGCGTGCCATGAAATTGGATTACACACCGATTGTGCATGTGCAGCGGGTCAAAGGAAAAAAGGGAATCGATGCGGAAGCGATTGAAAAAGAAGTCCGCGAAGCAATGGAAGAACAAAAAGCTATTCTTGAAATTTCGAAGTATCCTGTGAAGGATACGGATGTGATACGTGGTAATGAAGTGACCGAGGAGAATTTGGATACGGTCTATTATTTGGATGATGCATTAAGTGCCAGACGCTTGATTGGTTACGGTGGGATCTTGAAAGAGATTCATAAGGAACTGAATTTGACGGATGCCGAGGACGGAGATCTGATCAGAATTGAAGAAGATGAGGATGAGGTAGCCAATGAGACATTTGAGGTTATGGCGCATTGGCATGTTGGTATCAAAAATTACATAATCACATAAAAAAGCAGGCTCTTAATTAGTCTGCTTTTTTTATATGGTTATTGATTTAATATTGTTTTTTTAGATAAATTTATTTGATCAATCATTTTATCTTTATTAGAATTTGTGCTTTCTATTTGTAACATTAATGAGTGATCTTTGATTTCTTTTTCTGGCATATTTTCTAGTGTGGCTATGTAATTTGGAACATTTCCACCGTTTTTAAACTTTCCACCAAGGTATTCAGAAAGTTTATAATCTCCACTTTCTGAATACTTCTTTTTGTCCCTGTATAAACTGATTTTGTTTATGTATAAATCTTTTCCTTTATTTTTGTTTCCTGTCCAATATACCTTTGCATAATAAGTGTATTTGTTGTCTGTATTTTTATCGCTTTTTAAGATTATTACTTTCCAATCTCCATTTTCGCTAGTACCTTCAAATCTAGGGAAATTCTGTTTGTTATAATCTGTAATTTTAAAAATCCCTATAAATAAAACTAAAATTATTAAAATTATTAGGGACCATTTAATAAAACTATTATTTTTCATTCTATATCTCCTTTTATTTATATTAATCTTAAAATCACTTTAAATATAATCTAAAAATAATGCTTTAGATTATATTTAATGGTATGTTTTCTTTAAATTTACAAAGGGGGATAATTTTATGAAAAAAATTATTTTTAGCTTTATGTTTGTTTGTTCTTGTTTGTTCTTGTTTGCTAGTAACTCATTTGCTGAAGAAAACCAAATCGATTCTAAGACTATTAAAGAAGCTCAAGATGAAGTTTTTAAATATTTGAAGGATCACAAAATGAATATTAAAGTAGGCACGGATGAGTTTTCAGATTTTTTAATGTCTATACCTTCTTTTGATGATAAAGGTGAATTTGATAAAGATTTGATGCAAGCTTATGCTACTACATATTTGGCAGAGATGGAAGAATATTATTTTAGTGATAAAGAAGATTCTGTTGATGAAGATAAGTTTGAACTAAGTGATGTGGTTTTGGATAAAACCATTTCTCAAGTAAAAAAAGAAAATGAAAAAGAAAATGAAACAGTTGAAAAAGATATAGAGGTTAAACAGTCTACTTCTGAATTAAAAGGAGATATGTCTACTCTTTCTTCGTTCAACCGTACAAAAGCTAAAGACTATATGAAAAAAAATTGGGACAATACGTCTAGTAAGAAATTTAAGTATTTCGGAGGTAAAGGTGGAGATTGTACTAACTATGCATCCCAGGTAGTGTATGCAGGGGGCATGAAACTTAACTATACAGGTCATATGAGACCTGGAATAGCAAAAACAGTGAAGGGTTGGTATTTTGCACCTGCTATGCCTGGATCTGGTGAAACTGTTGATCACTCTACTTCTTGGGTTAGAGTTGTTGACTTTTATAGTTACTGGGCTGGTACTAAGAAGCATAAAGTTTATTCTAATTTGACAGCTGCACAGGTTTCTAAAAAAGTCTCTACTGGTGATGTTATTCAAGTTTACTCGAAAAGCTCATCTAAATGGTTTCATACTGTTGTTGTTTACGATGTTAATAGCAAAGGTGTGACAAGGTATTCTGGTCATTCAAATGAAAAACTATATGCACATCTTCCGATTGAATTCAAAGGCAGTAATTATAAATTCAGAGTCATCAAATTTTAAGTTTAACTTATAATAAAGAGCATCAAGCTTGTAGAGAGCAATTAAGGATTTTCTACAAGCTTTTTTTAATTTAAATTTATTTTTATATAATACCGGCTATTAAGTCGGCTTTTTCTTTACACGCTTGACGGAAATCGAGAGATTTTAGCACGCACATAGGGGTGTGTATAAGTGCGCCAT
>NZ_AYOY01000075.1 GCF_000508185.1 Sphingobium sp. C100
ACCATCCACGCTATGCCCTCTCCTGCGCTTCGAGCCACGCGAGCACGGCCCCATGGGGGCGGACGCGGCGAAGCTCCGAAACGATATTGGTGTCGAGGAGGAACATCAGAGGGCGGGCGACGCGCGGTGCTTCCCCCGGCCCCGCGGCGGGATCACGAGATCGCCTCGGCCGGGGGGCGCCAGAAGTAGGTCCTTGAGTGTCGGGCGAGCACGGCTTTGAAGGCGATGCCACTCGGCGGCTGGTACCAGCACCGCCGCTTCGACGCCGCGCTTGGTGACCATCTGGGGTCCATGGGTCGTGCATGCCTCGAGCATTTCGCTGAAGCGCGCCTTTGCGTCCTGAACGGGCCAAGCCTGCATATCGATTCCTTTCTGACTAGTTATCTAACTAGTCCGCGAGATATTTCAATTCCGTTCCGGGATCAGCCGGTCATGCGCTCGCGATAGATGTCGGCCGCCCACTGCTCGATCCAGGGCGCGGTCGTCTCGTCATGGTCGAGATCGCCGCATTCGATGAGTTCCCGCATTTGCTCGCGCGCCTCGGCGATCGCCGCCTCCCAGGGGTCATCGGGCTGCGCGGGCGCGATTGGGGGAATCTGCACGGGAAGCTGGCGCTGCGGCTGGCGCAGGCGCGCATGCTGGGCGTGGACCCAGTGTTCCATATGGTCGGCGACGATGGCGTCGGTCTTCACGCAGCCATCGCGCCGGGCCGCGGTCCTCGCTGCGACACCATAGGCCTGGCTGTCGATCGAGGCGATGCGGTGCCGGAAGGCCGCGAGATAGGGGAGTGCCTCCCCTTTCACGCCGAACAGATGAAGCCGGATGCGCCGCGGAAGCACCCGATCGAGATGGTCGACGACGGCCATCAGTCCTTCGGGGCCGTGGATGGAACGCCGGCACATCGATCCAACGCCGACGAGCCCGGCGCGCTCGATCGTGCCCGACAGGGCATCGGCGCAGCGCTCATAGTCGGCGGGTAGCCGCCCCTGGATCACCGGCATGAAGCTGTCGAGGATGTCTTGGTCCTCACCGCGCAAGCGGCACTCGATATTGGCGCGGATGGTGCGCGATATGCGGTCGAGGATCTCGTCGCGGTCGCCGGCGACCTCATGCTCGACGCAATAGTCGAGGGCCGCCCACCAGCGAAACGGGTAGGCGGCGGCGAGGCGGACATAGTCGCCCACGGTCCAGGGATAGCCGCCGTAGGTGGTCATCGCGCTGAAGCCGGCGCTGTCGAGGCAGAGGCTGTGGAGCCCGGCCGCATTGGCGAGCGGACCAGTCGTCCAGCCCGTCCATTCGCGCCAGCCGCGCCGCCGCGACCAGCGCGAAAGGGCGTTCGCCGAGATGAGCACGGGCTGCTGCAACTGGCGCGCGCGATCGAGCAATTTGCTGTCGGACAGGTGGGGTAAGCCGATCATCACCGCTATCGTGCGCGGCTTGACCCGATCCATGTTCATATTATGTTCCTTGCAAAAGGAGATTTCCGATGACCGATTCCGCAGCCCGTTTTCTTGGGCATTTCGATCTGGACGTGACGCTGCGCGATGCGGCGCTCGACGAGCAGAACCGCCCGACCCGGCGGATGATCGCCAACGCGGCCATCGGCATGCATGTCGAGGACGCCTTCTATTCGGTCCGCGAACTGCGCGAGGCGGTGACCTGGATCCACGAGGGCGAGCTTGGCGGGAAGCGCAAGCTGGCCTCGATCCTCAGCAATCCGGCGGGCGACGACTTTCAGCGCTGCATCTATTTCTGCCTCGCCGGACGCGGCGTGGTCGAGATGATCGACGATCTGATGTGGCTCGAGGAGCTGCTCGAGGCGCGCGGCCGGATCGCGGGCAAGATGCATCGCCGCAAGGTCAAGGCCCGGCCGCTCGTGCGGCCCTATGTGGCGGACGAGCCGGATGGCCCGGTGGTGTCAACGGCGGAGGATTTCCAGCAGGGCCAGTCCTGGTGGGCCGATCCCGGCCTGGGTGCCTGAAGCCTGCGGGCGTCAGGCGCTTGGCGCGCCGGCCCCTGCTCTACCCTTTGCCTGGTTGGGGATGCCCGGCGTGCGCTTCCGCCGAGCAAGGCCGGGCCTTGCCGGCGATCAGCGCTCGCATGACAGCCGTTCACCGCGCCGCCACCGCGCTGGCTCCAGCCAGTTTCCGGCAAGGGCGCCCGCGTGTCGCCGCTGCGCTTCGCTGAAGGCGGCCGCATAGCGCGAAGCGCGGGCGGCGTCGGACCTCAGATATTGCGGCTGCGGGATGGCGAGTCCGGCCGAGATCATCACTTCGCCGAGGTCGCGTCCATTGATGGAAACCATGGCAACCGGCCTGCCGTAGCTCGATCGGGACGAGAGACGGATCTGCGCGTCGCCGCCCCGCAACGTCCGCGCGGCGAGGTCCTGGGCGGCTTTCCCACACTCCCAGCAGGCACCGGCCCGTTCGCACATCTGGTGCCGTTCGAAGGCATCGACCCCGAGCAGGCGGAAATCGGTCGCGACCGTGTCGCCATCGAGGGCGCGCGCGGTGGCGCTGAAGGACGTGTCCTCCGCCGCATCGCTGGGCGTGCAGGCTGCCGCCAGCAGCAGAGCCAGGACGGGAAGCCGTTTCATGCGACCATTTCGAGGACGATCAGGCCCGGCGTTGCCGGGTCGGTGGACACGCGGAACGGTTGCAGCGGGTTCGCGGTGCGCAGGATGCTGACCCTCTCCTGGGAATGATCGAAAATCCGGCCCGCGACGCGCAGCGCGTTCTCGCGGCTGCAGAGCAGGCCGCGCTTGGGCGACAGGGCGTTCCTTTCGATGGCGATTGTCATGACATGATCCACTTCATCACGAGGATATACGGATTGATGTTCAGGCGAACACCGTCTTGTGGATTTTGGTGACGGGCACGATCGACCAGGCCCGCTCCATCAGCCGGCTGATCCGGTAGAAGCAGCCATTGTCCGGGTCGCGGAGCATCAGGCTCCGGCTGCGCTTGCAGACGACGAACTCCTGCGCGACGTGGCCGTCGGTGAAGGTCACCGGCTGGTCGAGCCGGATGCGATCGCCTTGGGCGAGCTTGCGCCCGCGCAGGGCCAGATTGGCGCGGCAGCGTTCGCGCCAATCGATTGCGTGACGATGCTCGGTCGGGGTCAGGAGATCGAGGATACGCTCGGGGCACTCGGCTTCGCATGGACCCATATTTTCGGTCAGTCGGGTAGGATTGGTG
>NZ_AYOY01000076.1 GCF_000508185.1 Sphingobium sp. C100
TAAAACCGACAGCGAAAGCGACAGTTGTGCGCCTATTCGCCATTGCTGATTACACAGCATATATTGCGGCCATTGGTGATCTGAAATCACCAATAGCAGCCTGTCAGGCGGCCACCCAATCCGTGCGGAGCGCCTTGCCCGCCAGCGCCATGAACAGGCCGGCGAGGAGGTAGAAGCCGAGCGCCGCGACGATGGCGTAGCGCAGCGCTTCATCGCCATAGGCCGGCGTCAGCGCGTCGGACAGGCTGCCCACCGCCCAGCTGCCCAGCCCCAGCCCGACCAGATTGTTGATGAGCAGGAAACTGGCCGCCGCGCTGGCGCGCATATGGCCGGGGACAAGATGCTGCACGGCGGTCAGCACCGGGCCGAGCCAGACATAGACCAGAGCCTGCGGGATCAGGAACAGGGCGAAGGCGAAACCGACGCTGTCCGACAACACGCCGATCACGAACAGCGGCATCCCGACGATATAGCTGACCGCCGGCACCCAGGCGTAAAAGGCCTTGTCGCGGCCGCCCAGAGCATCGCCCAGAAAGCCGCCCAGCAGCACGCCGGCCACCCCGCCGATCAACAGCAGGCCGCCCAGAAACTGCCCCGCGCCGATCAGGTCCAGCCCGAAGCTGCGCATCAGCAGGCTGGGCAGCCAGAAGGCGACGCCATAGCCGCACATCGAACTGGACGCCGCGCCCAGCGCCAGCAACCAGAAGCTGCGCTTGGCCGCGAGGATACCGAAGACGGCGGTGACGGGCGCGGCCTGCCCGGTCTGCACAGGCCGCGCGGGTTCCCGCACGACCAGGCGGAAAATGGGGGCGATCACGATGCCCATAACGCCCACGGCGATGAAGGCGGTGCGCCATTCCACCAGTTGCGCGATATAGCCGCCCAGCAGCACGCCGCCGGCCGACCCCAGGGGGATGCCGAGCGAATAGATGGACAGCGCCCGCGCCCGCTGATGCGGAGGGAAATAGTCGGAAATCACCGCGTAGGAGGGTGCGACGCCGCCCGCCTCCCCAACGCCCACGCCGATGCGGAACAGGAACAGCTGGGCGAAGCTGCCCGCCACGCCGCACAGCGCGGTGAAGCCGCTCCAGATGGCGAGGCTGACGGTGATGACCCAGGTGCGGCTGGTCCGGTCGGCCAGCAGCGCCAGCGGGATCGCCAGCGTCGAATAGAGCAAGGCGAAGGCGATGCCGCCCAAGGCGCCCAATTGCGTGTCGGTCAGCCCCAGCTCCGCCTTGATCGGCACGGCGAGGATGCCGAGGATCTGCCGGTCGAGAAAGTTGAAGGTGTAGACCAAGAGCAGCATCGCCAGCACCACGCCCGAATAGACGGGGCGATGGGCGGGGGAGGAGATTGGGCTGGTCATAGCGCTTTCTAAACCGATTTCCGTCGGGACAGGGTTCAGAATTTGACCGAACCCGTCACGAAGACCTGTCGCGGATTGCCGTAGAAGGCGGTCAGCGTCCCTTCCTTGCCCAGCGACGGGGTCGGGAAGCCGGCGGCATTGTTGACGATGGCGCCGGTCGTGGGATCGGCGACGACGAAGGTATAGCCCGACGTCTTATATTCCTTGTCCAGGATATTCTTGCCGTGCAGGCCGATGCTCCAGCGGTCGTCGGGCGCGGTATAGACGATGCTGGCATCCCACAGGGCATAGCCCTTCTGGTCGATATAGGGATTGGGAATTTCGAACTGATAGGTTTTGGAGCGCCAGGACACGGTGGTGCCGGCATAGAGGCTGCCGTCGCCCACCGGCATATTATAGCTGAGCGTCCCGCTCGCAGTCCATTTCGGCGTATTCTGCACCCGGCGATAATCGGCGACATCGGTCGGCGCGCCGCCGATATTGGTGATATATTCCTTATATTGGGCGTCGATATAGCCGATCGCCGTGGCCAGGTTCAGCCGGTCGCCAGAAGTCATCAGGTCGCGGCCGAGGCGGGCGTTGCTTTCGAACTCCACACCCTTGAACGTCGCCTTGCCCGCGTTCGACACGACGCCGCAGAAGGAGGGGATGCCGCCCACGTCGCAGGCGACCGAGCCGGGAATCTGCACATCCTTGTAGTCGGCATAGAAGCCGGCGACCGCGACATAGAGCGCGCCGTCCATCAGGTCGCCCTTGTAGCCGACTTCATAGCTGTCGACCTCTTCCGGCGCGAAGCTGAGGAAATCGGTCACTTCGCTATCCTGACGGATGCCGTCGCCATTCAGGTCGGGCGCATTGACGCCGACGCCGCGCGGGTCGAAGCCGCCGCCCTTGAAGCCCTTCGAATAGCTGGCGTAGAGATTATGATCCGGGGTGGGCTTGTAGCTGACCGAGACGCGCGGCGTGAATTTCCTGAATTCGCTCTGGCCACGGAAATCGGTGCTGGGCGCACCGAAGGGCAGGCCCGCGCCGTCGAACACGGGCGATCCGCCGCCCAGATAATTTTGCCGCAGGATACTGGCCCGCCGCGTATCCCAGGTATAGCGGCCACCGGCCGAGACGCTGAGCTGATCGGACAGGTCGAAGGTGAAATCGCCGAAGATGGCGTAGGTTTCGGTATCGACATCGGCCTGAGTGAAGGCGGTCAGCCCAGCGAGCGTGGTGAACAGCCGCACGTCGAACTGGGTGTCGGCCCGCGCGTCGAGATAGTAGAAGCCGAGCAGCCCGTGGATCGGCCCCTGTTCGTAGAGAAGCTGGAATTCCTGGCTCAACTGCTCGTTGAAATAATAGGCCGGCACATCGACATCGACCGCCGGCAGCGCGTCGAAATCGATCGGCGAGGCGCTGTCATCCTTGCGCCAGGCGCTGATCGACCGCAGCGTCACCGCGTCGGACAGTTCCGCCGTGATGTTCATCGAAAGCCCGTAGGATTTCACATATTGTTTGGGATCGGTCAGGCCGCCGCGCGTGTCGAACATGTCGCCCAGCACCGGCGCGCCCGAAACCTGACCGGGGATCAGGCGATGGCCGCCGCGCGCATTGCTGTTGTCCTTCGTATAGTCGCCGGTGATGCGCAGCAGCACGGGCTCCCCGTAGCCGCCCATTTCGAAGGTGGCGCGGCCGGCCCAGATGTCCTTGTTGTAATTATCCTCGCCAGTGGTGAGGTTCTTGCCGAAGCCGCCGCGCGACAGGCGGGCGAAGGCGCC
>NZ_AYOY01000077.1 GCF_000508185.1 Sphingobium sp. C100
CCTTTACCCGCCCCGCCTTTGTACAGGCCAGAACGCGTGGCGTCTTGTGGCTGAGGGCTGGGACCGGCTCATCGAGCGTTTTCGTATATTCACGGGTCAGCATATCGTGAACGATGCGCTCCATTTCATGCGGTGGAATATCCAGCGCCTCGTCCTGTGGCGTGCGGGCGGCATCGTCGGCCATAACCTGATCGAGCGTCCGGATTTCGGCCATAGGCGCGCTCACGCAATCACCAAGCCATTCGCCCATCTGGGTAATTGCTCGCTCCGCGCGGGCGGCACTGTTTACCTCGACGATCAGCTTGCGCCCTGCCAGTTCCACATTGGCAAAAACCGGCGTGCCGTCATCCATGGTCGTGACGAAGGCCCGCTTGCCTTTGGTCGCTTGCGGCTTCTTGTTCTTCGTCGCTGGTGCCAGCCAGTTCCAGAAACTGTCGCTGGCAGGTTCCAGCCATTGTGCCGCGTTCAGCCTTCGGATCAGGCTCTTGCCGACCACGCCTTTCGCCAGCGGAAAAACGATACGGTGGAACACCAGGTCATCGCCGTCGGCGTTGACCATATCCGGCGCGCTGCCGGGCATGGCCTTGCCCAGACAGTCGAGCAGCCACATGTTCGTGAACATCGGTCCCGATGCTCCCAGAAGCGCGTCCCGATCGGACGGGTCCAATTCCGCAGTGTCCTGAGTTTCGTCGGCAAGTCGGGAAAATGCCTCGACCACTCGCACGGCGCCCTCAGCGCTGAACGGCAACAGCGCTCCGGAAATGCCATGGCGCCCGTTCACGTCGACAACCCTTGCGGCGATCTTGTCCCAGTTGACCAGGGTCTGGGTTGCACCGTGTTCGCGCACCGTCACCGGAGCAACGTCGCGCAGCAGATCGCGCAAGGTCATCGACTGACCAGGCACGACTTCGCTGACCTCATAGAGCGACATGACCGTATCGCGTAACGCGCGCATATAGGCCTTGTTCGGCGCCTTTTCGTTCCAGCCCCGGCGCTTGAGATAGTCATCGACCAGATTGCGACCGTCGGGTTCCAGTTCCTGCGTAAGCAGATCTTCAAAGGCGCAGCCCCATAGCGGCCCTTGCCAGTGATCGCCAATTATCTCGAATATGGCGTCAGGCTCGAGTCCGGTCGCTTCGCTCGCCGGATCGAGATGCGCGGACAGCATTTCGGCCAATGCCTCATCCCATGGCGCGCGATCCGCATATTTCATCAGGCCGGAAAGATCGTGAGCCGATTTCGATCTGGACATTCAGATGGGCCTTTCCACGCCGAGGCGGCGCATTTCTCGATAGATGGTCGATCGGCCGATGCCGAGTTGTCGTGCTGCTTCTGTCGGCGAGATGCTCGCTTCGACCAGTTTGATGGCGGCATGTACCTTGGACATGTCGAGCGGCTGACGGCCGGGCAACTTGCCTTTGGCGCGCGCGGCGGCGATCCCATCCCTGGTTCGCTCGGAGATCAGTCTCCGCTCGAAATGGGCGATGGCCCCGAACACATGGAAGATGAGTTCGCCGGCGGCCGACGATGTGTCGATCTTTTCCTCAAGACTCAGGAGCGCGATGCCCTGGCCGCGTAGCGTCTCGACCGTGGTGAGCAATTCGGCGAGCGAGCGCCCAAGCCGATCGAGGCGGACCACCGCCAGCGTGTCGCCCTTGCGGGCATAGGCGATCAGTTCGGCCAGACCGGGCCGCTCCATGCTCTTGCCCGACATGACGTCGGTGAACACCTTGATCGCGCCGGCCTCCTCCAGACGCATGGTCTGTCCAGCCACGTCCTGATCGCCGGTGCTGACGCGGGCATAACCCAGAATATCGCCCATCCCGTGCGTCTCCCAAACGGTCGTTCTGTGGACGATCTGAAGGGCGATCGCTTCGCCCCATCCATATCCGTCCACATACTATGTCTCTTTACTCATGGCTGTCCATAGGCCCAGATGACCTTTTGTGGACGGGAATCGGAATGACGAAGCGTAAGCATCAACTCCTGACCGAGAGCGAACGCGATCAGATCCTCGCCATCCCGAGCGAGCGCGGCCATCTAGCCCGGCTCTACACCTTCGAGCCTTCGGACATCGAGATCATCGGCGCACGACGGGAGCGACGGAACCAGTTGGGTGTCGCGCTGCAACTCGCGCTCTTGCGGCACCCGGGCATCACACTGGCGCAGTTGATACAGGACAAGGGAGCGATACCCCATGATCTCGCCGCCTTCGTCGCGGAACAACTTGGTCTACACGTAACCGACCTGGCCAACTATGCAGCGCGGGATCAGACGATGACGGACCATGCCCGCGAGCTGGCGATGCGAGCGGGCCTTCGTGGACCAACCCGCGCCGACATTCCCTTCATGATCGAAGCGGCCGCGAAAACGGCATGGGCGACCGACAAGGGGATGACGATAGCGATCGGCGTTGTCACCGCCCTTCGCGAGGCCCGGATTCTACTGCCGTCCATCTCCACCATCGAACGCGCCAGTAGTGCGGGACGCGCGCGTGCCCGCAAGCAGGCTGCCTACGCCCTGATCGCTGATCTTAGCGCCGAACAGGTCCACGCCCTCGACCAGGTCTTTGACGACGCCGGCGGCATGAGCCAACTCGCTTCGCTCAAGACCATTCCCGTTGCGGCCAGGCCCGATCACATCCGCCAGATTCTCGACCGCCTGCGGCAAGTGCGGAAGATCGGCATCTCCCCGGACGTGGCTGGCCGCATCCATGCCGACCGATTTCGGCAATATGTCAGGGAAGGCCGCGCTTCGCCTGCCTATATGATCGAGCGATATATTCCCTCCCGACGGCGCGCTACGCTGGTTGCGTTCCTGCTCGACCTCGAGGAACGACTGACCGATAACGCCTTGGAGATGGCGGACAAGCTGATCGGCAGCATCTTCACCCGCGCGAAGAACGCCCAGGCGCGCAGCTATGCCACCACGTCAAAGAATGTGGCGCGGCTGATGCTGATCTTTCGCAGGACAATCGACGCATTGACCGATGCGGTCGATACCGGCGAAGATCCAATGGAGGCCCTGGACGCATCGG
>NZ_AYOY01000078.1 GCF_000508185.1 Sphingobium sp. C100
TATGTGTGCGTGGCGAAGGTCATTGAAAATTGCTTATCACAATAAATTGATCGTTGAAGAAGCGAATCGACAATATAAGCCCGCATGGGTATTTCTCACGTTGACAGTGAAAAATGTTGAGGGCGACCATTTAAAACAAATAATTACTGATATGATGCAAGGTTTTAGAAAGCTGTTTCAATATAAAAAAGTGAAATCTGGAACACTTGGTTTTTTCAGAGCTTTAGAGATTACGAAAAACCATGAAGAGAATACATATCATCCACATTTCCATGTCTTAATTCCAGTGAAGCGAAGTTATTTCACAGGGAAAAGCTATATCAAGCAAGCAGAATGGACAAGCCTTTGGAAGCGTGCAATGAAATTGGATTACACACCGATTGTGCATGTGCAGCGGGTCAAAGGAAAAAAGGGAATCGATGCGGAAGCGATTGAAAAAGAAGTGCGCGAAGCAATGGAAGAACAAAAGGCGATTCTTGAAATCTCGAAGTATCCTGTCAAGGATACGGATGTGATACGTGGAAATGAAGTGACCGAGGAAAATCTTGATACGGTCTACTATTTGGATGATGCTTGAAGCAATGGAAGAACAAAAGGCGATTCTTGAAATCTCGAAGTATCCTGTCAAGGATACGGATGTGATACGTGGGAATGAGGTGACCGAGGAAAATTTGGATACGGTTTATTACTTGGATGGTGCTTTAGCTTCCAGAAGGCTGATCGGTTACGGAGGGATCTTGAAGGAGATCCATCAGGAACTCAATTTGACGGATGCCGAGGACGGAGATCTGATCAGGATTGAAGAAGATGAGGATGAGGTAGCCAATGAGACGTTTGAGGTTATGGCGCATTGGCATGTTGGGATTAAGAATTACATAGTCAATTAGAAAAGCAGGCTGATATCAGCCTGCTTTATTTTATAAATTATTTACGAGTGTTAGAGTCCAAGTTGATCCTCCTCTTTTCAGTGTGACTACTGAAGTTGAACCAACAGCACGTCCTCCTTCAATAGCTGTTTTTTTCCATGATGATGGAGCGTTGTAACTGTAAGAGTTGCCAGATGGGTTTTTTGTTGCTTTTTGTGTTCCACTTGGCCAACCACTTGAACCATATCTTACTGTTCTTTTGGATAATTTGATTGAACTATCATCAATTTTCCATCCACCTGTTATTTTGTTTAATTTTGCATAACGTACATTGTCCTTTTTTGAAATAGTATAATAAATTCTACTGTGGGCGCGTACTCCTAGACTGGAATCCCACTCGCTTCTTCCTTTATCATCCATGGTGCGTATGTTATCGTTACTTTGCTGTTTAAGAGCAACATTATTGAAAACTGTAACAGCTATTTTTTGTTCAACGCTGTCTTCTTTAACAGTTTCAGATAGGATTTGTGTGGTGCTATATTGCTTTACACTAGATGAAGTGTCATTTGTTTTAGAGTTGATGTTAACTGAGCTTAATCCAATTGAATTTTCTTGAAGGTCTGAGATGCCATTAATTGCATCTTCATAGGATTCCTCAATACTTTTTTCTCGATTGAATACGGATTTTGTTTCGCTAGATTGAGCTAGAGATACAGAATTAAAACCGGTTAGAAAAATGATACTAATGACAAGTAAGCTGATAATTTTCTTCATAGAAAACATCCTTTCTAATTAAACATTTCTGTTATATTTACATTAATGGGATTATTTTTTAAAAGCAGAACATTCAAAAAACTAAGGACGGAGTTGTGATTATGAGAAATGATAATAATGAATTTGATAGACTTTTTTTTGGTAAACCAGGTTTTATGATTATACTGATTTTATTGGTTATAGGTGGAACAGTTCTATACAATTATTTCTTCAAATGAGTGTAAATGACTTTCTTTTTAAATGATTGTTTGGAATCTCTTATAATATCAACTCCTATTATGGATATATTTTCATCCTATCACTGATTGATTTTGTTGTGGGTACTTATGAAAAATTTCTTTTTTGGTTGCGGTGTCCGCAATCATTTTTTTATTTTTCAGTGCTTCGTTTTGAGGAATATTTGGTGGTCAATGAAATGTTTGGAGGTCATGGGGTATTGGTACTAATCCTTAAAAATTACATAATTAGCTAATATTTGCAATAAGGTTATTAAACAAAGTATTGTTAATGAATAGTCTTTATTCGAAAGGGGATACTTATGAGAAGTATTTTTGACAATAGGGGAGAAGATCATGAGATTTTACTCATCCTAGTTACTATTTGCTCTCTTCTTACTTTTAAAAAAAATAAAAGGTTAGAACGGTATAAAAGTAAATTGAAAAGCCAATTTAAGTCTTATTAATTTAAAGATAAGGGGATTATCACAATCCCCTTATCTTTATTTGCATAATAAATCTGAAACTACTTTTGGACCACTTTTCTTATATTTAGAACAGTATGCTTTAATTCCTTCTTGCTGCAAATATCTAACTAATTCAGTTCTTCCTGCTGCTAACAGTGCTCGAATTGCTAGAGCAATTACTACTGGTGGTATTTTCTCGCTTGTTATCTCTTCGTCTGGATTATTATTTTGTGTTTGTTCGATGTTGTAATCAGTTGTAAGTGACTGTGCGTTTACTGTTATTGGTGTTCCTATTAGTGTAATAACAATAAGCATTACTATAATTTTTGACATTTTATTCATATAAATCCTCCTTTTGTATTAAATTACAATATTGAGATTATCTGATTAGAATGAGTGTATCAATGGATTTAAGGTAGATTTAAGAATATTGTTTTTTTGGTTGCGTTGTCCGCAATCATTTTTTTTATTTTTTAGAGCTTCGTTTTGATGAAAATTTCTGTGGTAGAATCCGTTCACTGTGGAGGTGAACATGATGACCATTGTAATTAATGTGATGGATTTAGGAGCTTTCATTTTTTGTACTTTGATGTTCATTGCATTGTGGTTTGAAGAATCAGAAGAAGCCGGCTATTAAGTCGGCTTCTTCTTTACACGCTTGATGGAAATCGAGAGATTTTAACACTCACACAAGGGTGTGTATAAGTGCGCCAT
>NZ_AYOY01000079.1 GCF_000508185.1 Sphingobium sp. C100
GGCGGCAGCCGCTGCCTTGAGCGCCAATTCGTGGCCTACTGTCCGGACCGAAACCACCCCGTCCATGATCAGGTGTTCACCGTCATGAAGCGGTCGTTGAGCGCCTTTTCGTAGTAGAAGATGGCCTTGCCGGCGTTCTCTGCCTGCCACAGGCGCTGCGGATTGTCCGGATAATAAATGTAACCGCCGCTGAAGGTTTCGTTGCGGTTGCCCGAGGGATCGAAGAAGTAGATCGTCTGCCCGCGGGTGATCCCATGACGGGTCGGCCCGATATCCAGCGAAATATCGTAGCGGCTGATGATGTCGGCGGCATGGCCAACATCGTGCCAGGATTCCAGGTTGAACGAGGTATGGTGGATCTTACCGTCTTCGGGATAGCCTAAGAAGGCGACATCGTGTGCTTTGTTGCTGCAGCTAAGAAAGATGCCGAGCCGGGCGCCGCTGGTTTCATCGACCAGTTCCTCGGCGACTGAGAAATCAAGCGCATCGACAAAAATCTTGGCCGAACTGGCTATATCCACGCCGTTGAGCGCACAGTGATCAAAGCGGGTGGCACGCATGCCACGTGGCTCCACGACCCAGACATCGGGGTTCTTGACGGCCGGACCGGTGGCCGACAGCGCCATCTCGGCGTAAAGTTCGAAGACGTGCTGTGTCGGCGTGTTAAACCGAATCTTGCGGCCTACACCGGGATCTTCCCCCGCCGGGATCACGTCGACATGGACACCGATATCGAGCAAGCGCTCGGTAAAATGGTCCAAGTCCGCGTCCTTGGCGACCTTGAAGCCCATCACATCCATGCCCGCCTGATCGGCCTCGCGAAGGATGATACTGTGACGATCGAATTCGTCGAACGCCTGGAAAAAGGCCCGATCCCCCTCGCGATTGACGAAGTTTAGACCAATCCGGTCGCGGTAGTGGATAATGGCCTCGTCCAAGTCCAGAACCCTGAGCTGGACATAGCCAGGACGAATTACACCAGTCAAAGCCATGAAGAATCTCCTCTCCGATCAGGCCTTGAGGCCATGCTTAAAGAACTCGGCAACCATCCGGTTGAAACTTGCCATCCGCTCGATCTGCACCCAGTGTCCGCATTCGGCGAACAGGTGCAGATCGGCCCGCTGCATCAGCGTGGCCAAGCGTACGGTAGAATCGAGCGGGATCACCTGATCGGCAATCCCGTGCAGGATCAAGGTCTCGTGCGCGATTGCGGCGATGTCCTCCTCGCGGCTGGCGAGCATCGCCACGTTGGCCTGGCGGTCGGCGCCGCCGAACGTTGCATGATAGGGTTCATGTGCTTCGGGCCGGGCGCTGGCGACATAGCGCGACTGGATCAGATCCTCCGTCAGGCGGCTGTGATCCCAGGCAAGGTACTTGAGCGATTCGCGCATGGCCTCAACTGACGGCACGTAGCCCCAAACCTTGTCGAGCGCAGGAGTAATCGGAAAGTTGAGCCCTGCAGGCCCCATCAGAACGGCGCGTTCCACCCGATCGGGGTGGGCAATCATGAATGCCAGCGTGATCCCGCCACCGAACGAGTTGCCGACCATCGAAATCTTGTCGATGCCCAATCCGTCGAGAAAACTGGCGAGCTGATCGACCCAGACCTGCTTGTCTTCGATCCGGCCCTTGCTGTCCGAATAGCCGAAACCGAACATGTCGGGCGCGATGACCCGGAAATCCTGAGCAAGAACCGGAATGTTCAGGCGCCAGTTGGCCCATGCAGTCACGCCAGGCCCGGAACCATGAACCAACAGGACCGGATCGCCCTCGCCGACGTCATGATAATTGGTCGAGCTTCCGCCGATGACGAACGAATTGGCGATTTCCGGTCGGCTCGTGTCCAATGTCGCGCTTGCCATGATAGCCAACCAGTCCTTTCCCGCTTCGTTGATTTTGTATCCACATGGTGTCGGGACCGAGTCGGCGAACTGACACCTTACAGTAGCTTTCATTGCACTATTTCAAACGCATTGGCAAATAAAGAATGCGGCGAGGCGGCAGAAATCGCCGCCTCGCGCATGCCCGATCAGACGAGCCCTTCGGCCTTGAGTGCTGCGCCAACCGACGGGCGCTGCGCGATCCGGCCGCAATAAGCACCAAGGTTGGGATAGGCGCTCATGTCGATCCCGACATGGGCCGGCCAGCCCAGCATCACGAACAGATAGATGTCGGCGACGCTGAATTCAGAACCGGCATAGTGTTCCTTGTCCAAAAGTTCCTTGTCCAGCGCACCCAGATGATTCTTGACGGCGGTCGAGGCCGCGAGCTTTGCTTCGTCGCTGCTGCCGGGTGTGAAAAGCGGTACGAACGCCTTGTGGAATTCCGACCCCAGAAAACTCAGTCGGCTGATCAGGCGGTAACGCTCCAACGTGCCATCACGAGGCGCCAGGGCCGCGTCTGGCTTCTGATCGGCGATGTAGAGCAGGATCGCAGGATTTTCAGTCAGGGTTTCGCCACTGTCGAGGGTCAGCGCAGGAACTTTGCCTGACGGATTGACCGTCAGGAAATCGTCTCCGGTCTCTACCTTGCGGGTCGCCAGATCGACCTTCACCGCATCGAACGCCGCACCGGTTTCGCGCAGGGCAATATGCGGTGCGAGCGAGCAGGCACCAGGGCTAATGAACAGCTTCATGGATAGTCTCCTTTTGGGCAAACCAGGAAATGCGGGATCGGCTCAGATCGGGGTCGCCAACAGGGTGGCGATTCGCAGCGTGTCGTAGATGCAGGTCCGGCTCTTCAGACGAACGGTTCCACCGCTAAGATCGAACCAGTCGACATATTTGCCGGCATTGTAGATACGCGTTTCACCATCGTTACGGGTCTGGAAGACGACATAGCTGGCTTCAGCAGAAACCTGGTTGCCTTCCGCGCCGGTGATCACCGCACGCCCGATCAGGTGCCGGTTGAAATGTTCGGGGAAGACGTTTGCCTTGCGCAGCGCGACAACCCGATCCGCCAGCATCCCTTTGCTGTCGCAATACATCACAGCTGCGGGCAAGCCGTTATCGACATTCTCGCGCGCGATCACCTGGTACAGGCAATCGTCAACGAACAGCGTAGGCCATTGCTCGAGCCGGTCATCATCAAGGCAAAGCCCGTAAGCCGCGTTGAAATCGTCGATCGCACTTTGCGCGACTTGCGCTACTTCGGCTGCAACGCTCATGCCCGGCCCTCCGCTGCGAGATCGGCCAAGGCATTGCCCATCAGCCCGAGATAGCCCTTCCAGAACCCGCGCACGGAATTTTCATCCATACCCATCGGGGCGTATGACGGTCGGACATCGTCCCCGCCCATCTCGACAAAGCTGCGCTTGCCTTCGGCACCGATCGTGCCCTGCTGGCACAGTTCGACCGCTTCGCCGTCTTCCATCGAAATCAACCCAGACGGTCCAACCAGGTTGAGGTTGCGAAGGCGGTGGCGAGTCGTTTCATCATCATCGTCGGCATAGCCGAAATAGGTCCAGACCAGCTCGGTCTTGTCGGTCCCGTGGGGCACGATCTGCCTGGTGGCGAGGGTGTTCTGGATCTGCTGGACAACGACAGACGGGAAGATCGACTGGATGTGCAGTCCGACATCATCAGCGATCTCCGGGCGGAATGCCAGCAGGCGCTCGTCCTGCAACTTGGCCTCACCCTGCATCTCGCGGTTGGCCTCGTCACCGAACGAGCCGTAGTCGACATCGCCCTTGGGCTTAGACACGGTAAAGACGGTGTGGTAGCCCTCGTCCGAAACCAGACCCGCGCTTTCCTGGCTCTGGCGGTAGATGCCGAAAGTGGGATAGAACAGGTGCAACAGACCGCCGTGGTAGCTGTCACGACTGTTTTCCGAATAGAGCTTCCAGTTGCCGGCCATGAACTGTCGCGCATAGCCCAGAACCTTGACCGGGCGCTGGAAGACGCGCTGAATGTATTTGCGCATCACTGGACCCAGAAAGTCGTCGAGCGGGGCGATGGTCGGGTTGAAGGTGCCGAACACGAGGCCGCCGAATGTCTCGACCCGCAACCGCTCCAGCGAATGCTCGGCCATATTGAATTCCTTCGAATAGCCGCCCACGCCTTTCAGCCCCCGCCGGAACGGCACGCCGACAAGCGCACCGGTCGCGTCGTAGGCCCACTGGTGATAGACGCAGACGAACGCCCCGTCGGCCTGGTTGCCACGCAGCGAGCGGCACACGGTTGCGCCCTTGTGGGCGCAGCGATTTACCCAGGCATGGATGGTGCCATCGGTTGCCCGCGTCACCACCACCGGAGTATTGCCGACATGGGTCGAACGGAAATCGCCGCTGTTGGCCAGCTCGGCTTCGAGGCCGAGGTAGCACCAGGTCTGTCCGCGAAAGATGTTTTCCTGTTCGGCAGTGAAGATCGCTTGGCTGTGATAGACTGCGTAATCGACCGCAGTCGGCTCCGACCCCGCGGCGACGGGCATGGTTTCGGCGTTCATGGTCTTCTCCCTAAGCTTGTTCGAAACCGCGGCCCGAAGCGAGTCGTCCGCAAGTGCGCATCGCGCTCAGCATCATCGCGGCATCGGCCTTGCCGGTACCGACGATGTCGTAGGCGGTGCCATGGGCCACCGACATGTGCAGGTACGGCGGCCCCATGATGATCACGCTATTGCCCGAAAAGCCCCAGGTCTTGACCGCGATGTGGCCCTGATCGTGGAACATCGCCAGGACCATGTCGTAGCGACCCTCGATGCAGTGGCGGAAGACCGAGTCAGGCGCGATAGGCCCTTCGACATCGATGCCCCTTGCCCGCGCGGCTTCAATCCCAGGCGCAATTTCAAGGCGATCCTCGTCGCCCATGGCATGTGGGTTGAGACCGGCAACCGCGATCCGCGGTTGGGCGATGCCCCACGATTGCATGGCCTCGTGCAGTTGCCCCACCGCCGTGGCGACGAGATCGGCTGAAATGACGTCGATCACTTGCCGCAGCGACATGTGGTCGGTGAGATGCGCAACCCTGAGCGGCCCGGTCAGCAGCACCAGATAGCTTTCGCCCGGGGTCGGGCTGATGACCCTGTCGAGCTTCTTGGCAAGTTTAAGCGAACCAGTGCTGATCGGCCCCATGATCGTGGCGGCGAAAGAACCGTCGCGGGCCAACGCGTCGAGCTCATCCAGCCATTGCGCGGTGGCGTGCCCGGCGGCCTCGGTGTCCTCGCCCAGGGGCAGAACGCCATCGGGCAGCGCGCCGGTATCGATGACGTCGATGATCGCGGGATCGTCGCTGGGTTTTTCGAAGCCGCGCATCACCCGCAGCCGTGCCTTGGTGCCAGTGAAATCGAGCGCCCGCTCTACCGCCGCAGCAGACCCGACCAGCACGGGGATCGAATCCGTGTGTACGGCACCGTCGGCCAGCGCCCTGACAGCCACTTCGGGTCCGATCCCGGCGGGATCACCGATCATCGTCCCCACGACGGGGCGCACCCGCTCAGAGGCTGTAGACATCGGCTACTTCTTGGAACAGATCGGTGACGACAACCGTCTTCTTGCGGCGGATCACGAACGAATCATCCCGAGGTTCGAGATCATAGAAGGCCCACCCGCTGAGAGTGGCGACTTTGCCTTCCAGCACCGAAACCGTGGTCCAAGACGTCCGCGCATGCACCTGGTCATCGCTCTCCTCAGCAGACAGCAGGGAGAACTGGTGAACCGTGCGTGGCTGCGGCGTGCTCGCCGCCGAGCGCCGGGTCCTGATCCGGAACACCCGATCCTCAAGCCCGCCCCGGTTGGGATAGTAGATCAGCGAGACTTCGTTCTGCGGATCCGCAGTCGGCCGTTCGTGATCGTCCCAGGCTGGAACCCAGTATTCCGCCTCTTCGTGATAGAGCGCCAGCCAGGCATCCCAGTCCTTGTCGTCAAGCGCCATGGCTTCCTGACCGATGAAGCGGGAAACCGCCAGCCAGCGCGAATGGAATGCGGTCATCGTGCCTTCTCCAGTGAACGCTCAAGGAAGGCGGCAAGCTCGCTGCACTCGCTGTCGATGGCCTTTTCCATGAGCGTGAGCCATTCGTCATGGATCGCCACATAGAGGCCTTCGTCGGCAACCGCCGGGCTGCTCAGCACCACATTGAAATCGAGCGGCTCGCCGAACTTGCCCGGGCCGGTGTCCCAGCGCGTCGAACCGCGCGACATCTCGTTGTAGCGGCCTTCGCCGGCGCCATACCCGGTCTGGCAGTTGTTGAATTCGGTCAGGTCGTCCGGGGTCGCCATGCCGGTCGAATTGAAGAAATCCTCATACTGACGCAGCCGCAGGGCCCGCGCCTCGGGGCTTTCGCCGACCGGGGCGATGCACACCGTGCTGACTTCGGTCTCATCCAGGGCCAGCGGCTGGATGATGCGGATCTGCGTGCTGGTCTGGTCCATCAGGAAGACGTTGGGAAACAGCTGCAGGTTACGGATGCGCTTGTTCATCCACTTGGCCTTTTCGGCGCCGTAGGACTCTTCGAGCCAGTCGATGATCTCGAAATTGGGGCGATCCATGAAGTTGGCATAGTCGGCCCACAACACCGTGTGTCCGTTGTGGAACGAGAACGACCCGCCATCGCGCGCGGTGAAGCCATTGAAGCTAATCGCCTTGGTTTCGTTCTTCGAAATGCCTTCGACGCGGCGCTGAACCGTCATGAAGTAGTTGGCATGCGTGGTCATGACGTGATAGCCGTCGAGCCCGTTCTCGACCTGCATCTTCCAGTTGCCGTGATAGCGGTAGCGGTTGGTTCCGGGCAAAACTTCCATTGCGCCGGACTTCGACTGGTCCACCAGGATATCGATGAAATCCCGCGCGCCGGCGAGGTGATCGACCAGCGGGACGACATCGGCGGAGAGGCTGGCAAAAATGAAGCCGCGGTAGCTTTCCACCCGGGCGACCGGTTGAAGCCCGAAATCGGCGCGATTGAATGCCTCCGGATAGCCCCCGATGCTCTCATCGGTGACGTCCAGCAGGTCGCCCCCGGACGAGAACGTCCAACCATGAAACGGGCACATGTGGTTGCGCTTGTTGCCGGCCCGCTCGCGGCACAGGCGCGCGCCACGGTGCGAACAGGCATTCACGAAGGCGCCGACATCGCCGGACTTGTCCCGGGTTACAAGGATGGGGACGCGGCCGATTTTCGTGGTGATGAAATCGTTCGGCTTGGAAACCTGGCTCTCGTGCGCGAGGTAGACCCAGTTCCGTTCGAAGATGTACTTCATCTCGAGCTCAAACAGCGCAGCTTCGGTGAAAGCGGCGCGGTCCAGCTGGAAGATCCCGCGCTCGTGATCCTTCTTGAGCCAAGCGCGCATGCGCCCTTTCAAGCCCTGCAAGTCGGCAATCCTGCCGCCGATTTTATCATTGAGTTCCATCGATCCTCTCCCGTTCTGTGCGTCGGGCACCCAATACCATCCGCGAATCAACCGCAGATGGCACACGGTGATTACCTCATCCCATCATTTCGTGCAACGTATTGCACAATGAAAAACGTTCTGGTAGGTAGTGGGTCAGAAATGGCTGAAACCGGCGGCTCGAATCGAAGCAAGGTTGCCAGCAAATCGCAAAATGGCCCTGTTTTGGGGTGAATTGGGAGAGTTTGAACTATGTCGGTCGTCACCGAACTCGGCTATCTTGGTCTTTCCGTTTCCGATCTCGCTGCCTGGCGCGCTTACGCCGCCGAAGTCGCCGGCATGGAAGTCGTCGATGAAGGCGAAGGGGATCGGCTCTATCTGCGGATGGACCTTTGGCATCACCGCATCGTTCTGCACGCTGATGGCAGCGATGACCTGGCCTACATGGGCTGGCGCGTGGCCGGGCCGCAGGAATTCGCCGCGATGCAGGAAAAGCTGAGCGCGGCGGGAATCCCCTTCACCGTGGGCACCGAAGCCGAAGCGCGCGAGCGCCGCGTTCTCGGGCTACTCAAGCTGGCCGATCCGGGCGGCAATCCGACCGAGATCTTCTTCGGCCCCCAGGTCGATACGCACAAGCCGTTTCATCCTGGCCGTCCGATGTTCGGCAAGTTCCTGACCGGATCGCAAGGCGTTGGGCACTGCATTCTGCGCCAGGACGATGTCGAGGCGGCGGCTCGTTTCTATGAACTGCTGGGTCTGCGCGGTTCAGTCGAATACCACCTTCATCTGCCGAACGGCATGGTTGCCCAGCCCTACTTCATGCACTGCAACGAACGACAGCATTCTGTTGCTTTCGGTCTTGGGCCGATGGAAAAGCGCATCAATCACCTGATGTTCGAATACACCGAACTCGATGATCTCGGCATGGCCCATGACGTTGTGCGTGCGAAGAAGATTGACGTCGCGCTCCAGTTGGGCAAGCACGCCAACGACCAGGCCCTGACGTTTTACTGCGCTAACCCGTCGGGTTGGCTGTGGGAATTTGGCTGGGGTGCGCGCCAGGCGCCGAGCCAGCAGGAATACTACACCCGTGACATCTTCGGTCATGGCAACGAGGCTGCTGGTTACGGAATGGACGTTCCGCTGCTGTGACAATCTTCGTGTAAATCAATTCTTGACAGGAAAACAACCCCATCATGTCGAACCAATTGCGCCTTTGTGAAGTTGCCGGCGTAAAAGACGGCGAGCCGGTCGCGGCGTTCGCCGAAGGAATGCCCGCCCTCGCAGTATATAATGTTGATGGCGAGATTTTCGTTACCGACAATCTTTGCACTCACGGCAATGCCATGCTGACCGACGGATATCAGGATGGCGACATCATCGAGTGTCCGTTCCATGGCGGCTCGTTCGACATCAAGACCGGCGCAGCCAAGGCCTTTCCCTGCCAAGTGGCGATCGCGTCCTATCCAGTCGAAATCGAGGATGGTTGGGTCTGCATCACGAAGCCCGAAGGAGCAGCCTGATGGGCCTTCCCACCCTTGAGCAGATGCAGTTTCAGCATGCCGCTGCGCAACTTAATGCGCTTCATGCGGAACTGATCGATGACGACCGGTTGGAAGAATGGCCTAACCTGTTTGAAGAAAAGTGCCAGTACAGTGTGATCTCAGCGGAGAACCACAATCGTTCGCTGAACCTGGCTGCGGTGTTCTGCGACAGCCGCGGCATGCTGGTCGATCGCATCGTCTCTTTGCGCCGCGCCAATATCTTTCCCGCGCACAGCTACCGGCATATTCTCGGTCCGACCCGCGTGAAGTCGACCAGCGGGCAGATCGTCACCACACAGACCAACTATGTGGTCCTGATGACGCGCAACGACGGTCAGACGTCGATCTACAATTCCGGAAAATATGTCGATCAAATCGACGTTTCCGGCGCTGGCTCGCGCTTCCTTTCCAAGACCGCAATCTTCGACACCCACCTCATCGATACGATGATGGTCCGCCCGATCTAGCTGCAAAGTTGAAAGCACCCAATCATGTCCATTGCCCAGCAACAAGACACCTTGGATCAAGCCCCGTCCACTGCCGGATGCCGGGTTCCGTACCGCGTTTTCACCGATCGCCAGTACTATGATCGCGAACAGGAGAAAATTTTTAAGGGTGACTGCTGGTCCTTCGTCGGACTTGAAGCTGAAGTTCCGAAGGCAGGTGATTTCAAATCGACCTTCGTGGGCGAAACGCCGGTGATCCTCACGCGCGACAGCGACGGCTCGGTGCATGTCGTGGTCAATCGCTGCGCCCATCGCGGTGCCCTGGTCTGCCGCGAAATGCGCGGCAACCGCTCAAGTCTGGAATGCGTCTACCACCAGTGGGCCTACGACCTGAAGGGTAAGCTGATCGGCGTGCCCTTCCGCCGCGGCCTCAAGGGGCAAGGCGGGATGCCTGGCGATTTTGACATGAGCCAGCACAATCTGAGACAGTTACGCACCGAATCGGTCAACGGTCTGGTCTTCGCTTCTTTCTCCGAAACGGTTGAATCCTGCCGTGATTTCCTCGGTCCGATCGTGGTCGAGCAGATCGAGCGGATCATGTGCAAACCCGTCACCGTTCTGGGCGACCAGCGCCAGCGCATCCGCGGGAATTGGAAGCTTTACGCGGAGAACACCCGCGATCCCTACCACGCGAGCCTGCTGCACCTATTCCACAACACGTTCGGTCTGTATCGCTCAACCCAGACCGGTAAGGCGCTTATGGATGCCAACAAACGCCACTCGCTGCTCTATTCGATCGCGGCCAGCAACGACGATGCCGCCGACAAGCAGGCCTACGGCGATTCCCGCACCTTCGACACCGAATTCAAGCTGCAGGACATGTCGCTGCTGAAAGGTCGGCAGGAGTTCGCGGACAATGTCACTCTGGTGATCCTCGCGGTCTACCCCAACCTCGTCCTCCAGCAGATCCAGAACACGCTCGCCGTACGCCAGACCGTGACTTACGGCCCAGACGAATTCGAATTGGTCTGGACCCATTTCGGCTACCAGGACGACGACGAGGAAATGCAGGCCATCCGGCTAAAACAGGCTAACCTGATCGGACCTGCAGGACTCATTTCGATGGAAGACGGCGAAGCGGTGGAAATCGTCCAGAACGCCATCGTCGGCGAGGCAAGCGCGACGTCCTACATCGCGATGGGTGGCGGTCGAGCCGAGGATGCCGACCATCTCGTCACCGAGGGCGCGATCATCGGGTTCTGGGACAATTATCGCAAAATGGTCGGCTTTGAGGTGGAACCGGCATGACCCGCACGATCGACTTCTACTTCGATTTCATCAGCCCGTTCAGCTACCTTGCCCAGCTCAAGCTGCCGGAGATCGCGCGGGCAGCGGGAAGCACGGTGGAATACTGGCCGATTGACATTCCTGAAGCCAAAATTGCCGCCGGCAACTATGGCCCGTCCAATCGCGAAGTCTTGCCCAAGATCAAGGTCATGAAGGCAGACCTTGAGCGCTGGGCCGAACGTTATGGGGTGCCCCTCACCTTCCCGGCGAGCTTCGCTTGCGCAGACTGGAATTGCGCGGTGCTGTTCGCCCGCGAGCACGGTAAGGCCGAGGCATTTGTGACCGATGCCTACCGCCGGATCTGGGGCCAGGGGATCGATCCGGGCGACCGCAACGAGCTGGCCGCATGCGCCAAAGCAGCGGGTCTCGACGCTGAGGCGCTGATTGCCTTCGTTGAATCGCCGACTGGCCAGAACGAATATCGCAAGGCCCGGAGCCAGGCGATCCAGCGCGGCGTGTACGGTGCGCCGCTGATGTTCGTTGACGACCAGGTTTTCTGGGGGAATGACCGATTGGATTTTCTTGCCGAGTATTTGAACAAGTCAAAATAAAAAATTCGATTACACAAGGGGGGATGCATGAAAAGGTATGATTGCTTTTTTGTCGCCTTGTTGGGAGTGACCGCGCTGACGCCGCAGATGGCCTTAGCACAAGACTTCACAAGCGAAACGGACGAATCCCAGCCTGCCAGCACGGGTCTAGGTGACATTATCGTCACCGCCACTCGGCACGAGGCCAAGCTGCAAACCGTGCCGGTTGCAGTTACTGCGGTTACCGGCGATGCTCTTGCTTCCGCCGATGTTTCAACGGTCCGCTCCCTCACTCAGGTTGTGCCAGGCTTCATCGGCAGCCGTAATATGGGTGTCTTCCAGCCGGTCGTACGCGGCGTCGGCTCAACCGGCATTTCGGTTGGTGATGAACCCAATATCGCAACCTACGTCGACGGCGTCTACCAACCGGAATCGGCCGCCAACTGGATCGACCTGGTCGAGGTCGAGCGGGTCGAGGTGCTGCGCGGGCCGCAGGGCACGACCTTCGGTCGCAATGCCACCGGCGGACTGATCAACGTCATCACCCCCGATCCCAGCTTCGACTTCCGCGGCAAGGCTTCGCTGCGCTTGGGCCGGATGAGGCGCGATGCCGGCGATTACGACGCCCGGCTCTATTTTACCGGGCCAATGGGCGACAAGGTCGCGGCTGACTTTGCCGCGCTTTTCCGCAAAAACGACGGATACATCGACGATCTGGTCCGTGGAGGCACTCTGGGCAACCAGCGCGTCATCGACCTGCGCAGCAAGTTGCTGTTCAAGCCGACCGACAATTTCAAGGTTGTTCTGACCGGGGAATACTTCAACCAGGAAAGCACCACCAATTCGCCGCAGCCGCTGGATGGCAACACCGCAGGCAACAATTGGCCGGGCGTGATCGTACCGACCCGTGCCTGGCAGGCCTCGTTGACCGAGGTGCCGTTGCTCAACCTCACACGTTGGAGCGCGGCACTGCACACCCGGCTCGATCTGGGTAGCGTCCTGCTTGAAACCACCACCGGTTTTCTCAACCTGCGCTGGCGGCAGACGACCGATGGCGATGCCTCGAACATAAAGCTGTCGAACTTTCCGGCAGTGTTTGAATCGGAGTCGGGCAGTCAGGAAATCAAGCTGAGTTCGGCCAATCCCGGCCGCTTCCAGTGGCTGGTCGGCGGGTACTTCTACCAGTTCGGCGGTGGTGCCCCGGTCCTCGAGCCTTGGACCACCACCAACCCAGCTCTGCCCTTGGCAGGGCCGTCGTTGACACCCAAGCTTGATGGACGCTCATTCGCGGTCTTTGCCGAAGGCACCTATGAGGTTCAGCCGAACCTGTTCATCACGCTCGGCGGCCGATACACTACCGAGACGCGCTGGTTTAGCCAAAGTAACAATGGCGTATTGCTGGTCAATGACGTTTCAAAAACGTTCAAAAAGTTTAACTACAAAGTCGGTATCCGTTATGAGGTGACCGACAAGACTAACGTCTACGCCACCTACAGCACCGCGTTCAAGAGCGGGGTATACAACATGGCGGGAATCAGCGGCACCCCGGTCAATCCGGAGAACATCAAGGCGGCTGAATTCGGGATCAAGTCCGATCCATTGGAATGGCTGCGCACCAACCTTGCCGCCTATTATTACGACTACAAGGGCCTCCAACTTCAGTCGAAGGCTCCGACCGGTCCCGGATACATCCTGCAGAATGCAGCCAACGCCGAAATCTATGGCGGCGAGTTTGAGACCATCATCAATCCGGTCCGCGACCTAAGGCTGCGTGCGGCGGTTGCCTATACCCATGCCCGCTACAAGGATTTCCCCAACGCCCAGGGCTTTACGCCGATCGTGAATGGCAACGGCAACTACGCCGGCAACGTGGCTGCTCCCTACGATGCTTCAGGCAAGGTCATGACCCGGGCGCCTGAATGGTCGGGCAATGTGGGGTTTGATTGGAGCCATGACGTCGGCAACGGGCGCGTCACTCTGGCCGGAAATCTGCTGTGGAGTTCCAGGGTATACTACGACTTCGCCAACATATTCTCGCAGCGCCCCTACACCCTGTCTAACCTCTCGATCAATTGGCAGCCTGGAAGCGAAGCCTTCAAGGTCGGCCTGTGGGTGACGAACCTGACCAACGAGAAGGTGCTGCAAACCGTGCGCCCCGGAACGTTGGGAACCGACGGGTTCTATGAACAACCTCGTAAGATTGGAATAACTATAGAAACGAAAATTTAAACAATAACTTTAATCAAGGAGGATGCCATGAAGAAAATTAATCATCCAAAAATAAAAAATCTACTGCTGTCGAACGCGCCCCCGATGCTCGCGCTCTTACTGCTAGCGCCGACCCATGTGTATGCACAAGACAGATCGGATAGTAACCCACAATCCGAGACAGCAGTTTCAGGACTTGGTGATATTATTGTTACAGCTCGGAAACGCTCTGAAAATCTGCAGGAAACACCCATCGCGATCACGGCGATGACTGGTGAGATGCTCGAAGAAAAGCAGATCGTCAACGTAGCGGAAGTTGCCAAGTTCGCTCCCAATGTCAACATTTCGCCGGTTGCTAACATCTCGGGTTCGAGTGCCTCGATTACCGCTTTCATCCGCGGCGTCGGACAGACCGACTTCAACATCACTGTCGATCCCGGCGTTGGCGTCTATGTAGATGGCGTATATGTCGCGCGTTCCGTCGGAGCGCTACTCGACATGGCAGACGTTTCAAGCGTCCAGGTCTTGCGCGGTCCGCAGGGTACGCTGTTTGGCAAGAACACGATCGGCGGAGCGATCGTGGTCAATTCGGTTGAGCCGCAGAAGGATTTCGACCTGAAGCTCGAAGCGGCAACCGGCCGGTTCAATCGCGCCGATTTCAAGGGCATTATCAATGTACCGCTGAACGACAACCTAGCGATGCGGGCTGTTGCTTCCTATGAAACGCGCGACGGCTATCAGAAACGTCTGTTCGATGGCGGTCGCCAGGGTAACAAAGATAGCTTTGGTGGGCGTGTCGCCTTTAAATGGGAACCGACAGACAAACTCACGGTCAATCTCAGTGGGGACATCAACATCCGCCGGGAGGAGATGGCCGCATCTACTTTAGTTAACCTTTTTGAATCGCCCAACCTGCTTCAGATCGTCAATTGGAATGGGCGGACCTTAGCATTCCCAAGCTCTACATATGCATGGAACAAGCTACAGGGGGGGGCCGGTGTTTGTGGCGCGGACGGTCAGCTTGCCCCAGTCAACAATCCCCTGTGTGCAACTACCCAATGGGTAACTGGCAATATCGACTCGACTTGGTCGGGCACGAAAAACCAGTCGGATTTCGATTTGTGGGGCACCAACCTGACACTCGACTATGATTTCGGTGGCATTAACCTCAAATCAATCAGCGCCTATCGCGACCAAAAGGCAACAATCCAGTTCGACTTTGATGGCACGCCCCATCCCTATCTGCAGCTGACCAACAATATCGACTTATGGCAGGCATCACAGGAGTTGCAGCTGACCGGCAGTTTGTTGAACGACCGGTTAAAGTTTGTGCTCGGCGGATACTATCTGAAAGAAAAAGGACAGGACAAGAATGATCTGCGCTTCGGGTTTGCGGATTTCTTCAGTGGTGGCAAGATTGACAACGACAGCTATGCCGCTTACCTGCAGGCCACTTTCAAGGTAACCGACCGATTTTCCATAACACCGGGAATTCGTTACACGGACGAAACAAAGCGTTTTGACCCGTCGTTCCAGACTATTAACCGTGATTACACGGCACCTCTCGGGCAGGCAGGAATTCTTCCCTATCCAGATGGTGTATTCATCGCTTTCAGCCAATGCGTTACTGGCCAACCCACGCCATTGCTAGTGACCGACCCAGCCAGCCCACTATTTGGTTTCCCACTACCTGGTGGATGCGCTCCTGCCGCCACCAACCCTGGCGGAAACCACACGATGCCGGCTGTTCAAGTTGCTGTAAAGGCGAAGGAGTGGACACCGGCAATTTCAATGGACTATAAGATTAGCGATGATGTTCTCGCATATGCATCATATTCTAAAGGCTTCAAAAACGGCGGATTTACTCAACGAATATTTCCTGCTGAGCAAGTTGCCCCTTCTTTCACTCCTGAATTTGTAGAATCTTATGAGATAGGTCTTAAAACAGAGATTTTTGATCGTCGACTTCGCGTTAATATCGCTGCGTTTCTTTCCGACTACAGCGACATCCAAGTTGTTGTAAACGAAGGCATCGCGCCTAGGGCGCGCAATGCTGGCACTGGTCGAATTAAGGGCTTCGAGATTGAAGGCGAAGCAGCTCCTGCCGATTGGTTGCGACTGACATTCGGTGTTGGTTATCTGGATGCTTATTTTCGTGAAATCGATCCGGCGGCATTCCCGATAGGCCTCAATTCGAAGTTTGCCTTCGTGCCGGAGTGGACTGGCTCGGCTTCTTTCAACGCCGATGTTTATCGAGGAGACAGGGGCAAGCTGACTCTTCGTGGCGATTGGTCGTACCAGAGCACAACGTACAAAGATGCGCTAAACAGTTCTGAATTAAAGCAGCCTGGCTATAGCGTATTCGGCGCAAGCGCATCATTTACTGAGAGTAGCGAGCATTTTACAGTGACAGCTGGTGTAACTAACCTGACCGATAAGCGGTATATTCAGGGCGGATATGTCGACCGTGACGTCGCGGGGACAGCGCTGGCAACTTACTCACGTCCGCGTGAATGGTTCCTTAAGCTGGCCTACAAGTACTAACGCAAGAGCAGAGGGCGGCGGTTCGCTGCCGTCCTCACCGTTTCGGACGTGCTTGCTTCGGAAGCACCGCCTAACCGACCAACATCCGCTTGGCATCTGGTCCTGCGGCCACAGGAGTTCAGACATTGGCTGTCACAATCCCTCCACTCCACCGCAGCGATTTTCTGACCAACCAGTCGATCATCAACGGGAAATCAGTAGAAGCCAGCTCCACCTTTGATGTCACGAACCCCGCCACCGGCAAGACGCTCGCAACAGTTGGCCTACTGGGCGAAGCCGAAACTCGCCAGGCGATCGAAAGCAATTCCCGCACCTATGCCGATTGGCGAAAGCGATCCGCGCAAGAGCGTGTCCGACTGCTGCAGGGCTGGCTAGCACTGGTCCAGCTGCATCGCGAGGATCTGGCCCTGCTGATGACCGCCGAACAGGGCAAACCGCTGGCCGAAGCGCTGGGCGAGGTCGATTACGCCGCAAGCTTCATCCAGTGGTTCGCCGAAGAGGCGCGCCGTGTCTATGGCGAGGTCATTCCGGCCAGTTCCGAGCGGCGGATTATCGTGATCCGTCAGCCGGTCGGCGTGGCTGGCGCCATTACGCCGTGGAACTTTCCCGCCGCGATGATCACCCGCAAGGTCGCGCCTGCACTGGCGGCGGGCTGCACCGTGACCCTCAAACCGTCCGAACTCACCCCGCTGACCGCTTGCGCTCTGGCAAAGCTCGCTCTCGAAGCGGGCATTCCGCCCGGCGTGTTCAACGTGGTCTGCGGGGATGCACCCGCGATCGGATCGGTCCTGACCAGCCATCCCGATGTCACCAAGTTCACTTTCACCGGTTCGACCGCGGTTGGCAAGCTGCTGACTGCGCAATGCGCCACCACCCTGAAACGGGTTTCGATGGAACTGGGCGGCAATGCCCCGCTGCTAGTGTTCGACGATGCCGATCTCGATCAGGCGGTCGAGGGGGTGATCGCATCGAAATTCCGTAACACCGGACAGACCTGCGTTTGCGCCAACCGGATCCTGGTGCAGAGCGGCATTCATGACCGCTTCGTCGAGGCGCTGGCCGCCAGGGTCTCCGCGTTCCGGGTCGGCAACGGCCTTGAAGGTGCAACCGACCAGGGACCGTTAATCACCGCATCAGCCTTGGCCAAGGTTCACGGGCATGTCGCCGACGCCGTGGCGCAAGGTGCCCAGCTGGTCACAGGCGGCAAGGGACACGAGGCCGGAGAGCTGTTCTTCCAACCAACTGTTCTGACCGGAGCGAGCCCGGCGATGCGGCTAGCGGACGAGGAGACTTTCGGGCCGGTTGCCCCGGTGTTCCGTTTCGAAACCGAGGTCGAAGCGCTAACGCTTGCCAACGCCACGCGCTCGGGGCTGGCGGCCTATGCCTTCACCCGCGACATTGACCGCGCCTGGCGGGTTTCCGAAGGACTTGAGACCGGGATGGTCGGCTTAAACAGCGGCATCGTCTCGACCGAGACCGCACCGTTTGGCGGCATCAAGGAATCGGGACTTGGCCGAGAAGGTTCGCGACACGGTATTGAAGAATTCTTGGAGATGAAGACCATCAGTGTTGGGGTCCGGAACGAGAGTCCGGTGTAAGCGGAATGCGGTCCCGAGGAGTCAAGATTTTCGTTGCTCAATGCGGAATGCATTGTATGATGTCGGCAAAAGAGTGGGAGACGGAATTCAGCATGCCCTTCAGGGTTAGGCCTTATGCTACCTTGACCGCCCAGAACGCGCAGGAAAGTGTCCTGCCGTGAAGCGCATGGTCGTGGGGATGACCGGCGCAACCGGCTCGGTCTATGGCCTTCGCCTGCTTGAGCTACTGCGCGAGACGGGCGGTTGGGAAACCCATCTGGTGATGTCTCCGGCGGCGCTGCTCAACATTCGCGAGGAACTGCCCGAAGGCAAGGCCCGGCTCGAAGCACTGGCCGATGTGGTGCACAACGTCCGCAACGTCGGCGCCTCGATCGCCAGCGGTTCGTTCGTGTGCGAAGGCATGGCGATCGCGCCCTGTTCGATGCGCACGCTGGGCGCGGTGGCGCACGCCCTGTCCGACAACCTTATCACCCGTGCGGCCGACGTGATGCTGAAGGAACGGCGCCGCCTTGTGATGATCACCCGCGAAACGCCGCTCAACCTGGCGCACCTGCGCAACATGACGGCCTGCACCGAAATGGGGGCGATGATCTTCCCCCCGGTGCCGGCTTTCTATGCGCGGCCGACCTCGCTGGCCGACGTGGTCGATCACAGCTGCATGCGGGTACTGGATCTGTTCGGGCTTCATTTGAAGTCGGAGAAACGCTGGCAAGGCCTTAGCAAAGAGGCGGCAAGCCTTGTTTCGGGTGCTGGGCAAATGGAAGGGAATTGAGAATGGCGTGGGATGTCAGCCGTCGCACCGTCGTGAGCGGTGGCGCCGTGGGTGCTGTCGTTGCCGGTCTGGGAATCGGCCGCAGCGCTTTTGCTCAGCGGCCGCGCAAGATCATCGTCATCGAAGAGACGCACGTTCCCGAAAGTCGACTATTTGCCGAAACCTTTATCAATTCGGGGCGCGCAGCGCAGGTTGTCCGGATCGACCGGAGCTTCAACGGCCTGCTGCATGAACTTGAAGCGGTTGAAGGCGTGCTGGTCGGCCTTACTTCCGATCCCGCGGCGATGATCGCCGGGCAGATCCTTGTGGCCGGCGGCGCCCGCCCGCTACTGCAGTGGACCCATCAATACCGCAAGCTGCGCTGGGAACACCAGACTGTCGGCGCGCCAACGCTGCTTGCGCGGGCCAGCGTCGGCTGGCCCAGCGTTCTTGCCCACCACATGCAGGATGCGCTCGTCGGCGATCGCCAGGATGCCGAACTGCGGTGCCAGTCAGGACATTGCGGCCTCGGTGGCAAGAGCCCCGGCATGCTGGTTTCATGGGCATTCGAAGTGGGAGTACAGCAGTCGTGAGTACGCGCATGCCACAAGGGGTCGACGCCGCAACCTTTACCAAGGCTCTGGACGAATTAGCGGCTATCGTCGGCAAGGAATGGGTCTTCGTCGATGAACTGCCGCTGTCGGCCTATCGCGACGCCTATTCACCGCTGGCCGATGGCGAGATGCTGCCCTCGGCTGCCGTGGCACCGGCCAACATGGAACAGATTCAGCAGGCGCTGAAGGTATTCAACGCTTACAAGCTGCCGATCTGGACATTCGGCAACGGCCGCAATTTCGCTTATGGTGGCCCGGCCCCGCGCCAGTCCGGTTATGTCATGTTCGACCTCAAGCGGATGAACCGCATTCTCGAAGTCAACGAGAAATACGGCTATGCGCTGGTCGAACCAGGCGTGTCCTATTTTCAGCTTCACCGCCATCTGCGCAAGATCGGCAGCAAGCTTTGGGTCGATCCTGCGGCACCAGGTTGGGGCGGCGTCATGGGCAACGCGCTTGAACATGGCGCGGGTTACACCCCCTACGGCGATCACTTCGTCATGCAGTGCGGCATGGAAGTGGTCCTTGCCGACGGTAAGGTCGTCCGCACCGGTCAGGGCGCGATCGAGGGGTCGCAGCATTGGCAATCCACCAAGCATGCCGCCGGTCCGCATTTTGATGGCATGTTCACCCAGTCCAATTTCGGCATTGTGACCAAGATGGGTATCTGGTTGATGCCCGAACCGCCGGGCTACAAGCCGTTCATGATCACTTACGAGCGCGAGGAAGACCTTGCCGCAATCTTCGATGCGGTGCTGCCGCTGAAAATCAACCAGGTTATCCCGAACGCCGCTGTGGCGGTCGATCTGTTGTGGGAAGTGTCCGCCAAGACCACGCGTCGCCATTACTTCGACGGCAAGGGCCCTATCCCGGATTCGATCCGCAAAAAGATCGCGTCGGATCATGGGTTAGGCATGTGGAACTTCTACGCAGCGCTCTATGGCCCGCCACCGATCATCGAGAACAACTGGAAGCTCGTCGAGGCAGCGATGATGAGCATTCCGGGTGCCAAACTGCACCTTGACCGCGAGAACGACCCCGCCTGGGACTATCGCGTCCAGCTGATGCGCGGTGAACCCAACATGACCGAGTTCAGCATCATGAACTGGATCGGCGGCGGCGGGCACATCAACTTTTCGCCAATCTCGGCACCCGACGGCAAGGAAGCGCTGAGCCAATACAACTTGATCAAGCAACGCTGCCACGATTTCGGGTTCGACTATATCGGCGAATTCCTGGTCGGCTGGCGCGACATGCACCACATCCTGATGATCATGTACGATCGCGCCGACGACGGCATGCGCAAGAGCGCCTATGACCTGTTCGGCAAGCTGGTAGACGAGGCAGCCGGTGCGGGCTTCGGCGAATACCGCACCCACCTCGCCTTCATGGACCAGATCGCCAAGACCTATAAGCACAACGATGGGGCGCTGTGGGACCTGCACCACCGTCTCAAGGACGTGCTAGACCCCAACGGCATCCTCTCCCCCGGCAAGCAGGGGATATGGCCCCAGGCGATGCGCAACCAAGCGCAATCACACGGCCGGCTGAACAAAGACTTCAAGGATTGACGACCATGACGCAAATTGAGCACTGGATTGGCGGCACCGCCGTGGCTGCAACGGGCGGGGCCTATTTCGACGATCTCAACCCGGTCGACGATTCGGTCTATTCCCGGGTCCCCGCCGGCACCGCGGAAGACGTGAACCGCGCCGTGGAGAACGCGCATCAGGCCTATCTCCAGCATCGCGATCTGCCCGCCGCAGTGCGCGAAGGGTGGATCGCGAAAGCCGCCGAAATCATGGAGCGCGATACCGCCAAATTCGCCGACGTGCTGGTCGACGAAATCGGTTCGCCGATCGCCAAGGCCGGGTTCGAAACCCGCTTCGCGGTCAGCTTCCTGCGCGCGGCGATCGGCGTGCCGCGCCGGATTCGGGGGGAAACGATCCCTTCGGACACCCCTGGGCGGTTCAGCATGAGCCTGCGCCAGCCGGTCGGTGTGGTCGCCGGGATTACCCCGTTCAACGTGCCGCTGATCAAGGGGATCAAACAGTCGGCCATGGCCCTGGCCACAGGCAACGCCTTCGTGCTGCTACCCTCGGAAGCCGCGCCAATGATCGCCGATCTGCTCGCTAAATTGTGGAAGGAGGCCGGCGTTCCCGACGGCTTGTTCAACGTGGTCTACGGCAATGGCGCGGAGATCGGCGACGTGCTGACCGGCCATCCCAAGGTCGCATCGATAACCTTCACCGGGTCCTCGCGCGTCGGCAAGCACATCGCCGAAATCGCGGCCCGCAACCTCAAGAAGTACACGCTGGAGCTGGGCGGCAAGAGCCCGCTGGTGATCTGCGCCGATGCCGATCTGGACAAGGCGGTCAACGCCGCGCTGTTCAGCATCTTCATGTACCAGGGCCAGGTCTGCATGGGGGCTTCGCGGATCTATGTGGAACAGTCGATCTTCGACCAGTTCGCCAAGGCCTTCGCCGCCGCGACAGGCCGCGCCAAGAGCGGCGACCTGCGCGATCCTACCACCATGCTGGGCCCGATAATTTCCGAACGCCAGCGCGACCGGGTCTGCCGCCACATCGACGATGCCCGGTCCAAGGGCGCAGAACTGCTAGCCGGTGCTGAGTGGAACGGAAACGTATGCTCAGCGACGGTACTGCGCGGCGTTACAGCCGAAATGACCGTGTTCGAGGAAGAGACCTTCGGCCCGGTCACCTCGCTCTTTCCGTTCAACACACTTGAGGAAGTGCTCGAACTCGCCAACAACACCGAATACGGCCTCAGCGCGTCGATCTTCACCCGCGATCTCGACAAGGCTCTGGCCTTTGCCCAACGTGCCGAAGCGGGGATGGTCCACATCAACGCGCCGACCCTTCACGACGAGCCCCACGTCCCGTTCGGCGGAACCAAAGCGTCAGGTTTCGGGCGCGAAGGGACCGAAGCCGATCTCGAGATCATGACCGAATGGAAATGGGTCACGATCCAGTCGGCGACTGAGGGCGGACACTGACAGGCGGGAACGAATGACCATGAACGATCTCCCTAACCGCGCCCGCTCGATCTCGTCGCTGCGCGACTTCCTCGAACTGCTCGAGGATGCCGGCCAGGCGATCACCTGGAGCGATGCGGTGATGCCCGAACCCGGCGTGCGCAACATAGCCGTCGCCGCATCGCGCGATGCCAACGGCGCGCCGGCGATCGTATTCGACAATATCACCGGTTACCCCGGCAAGCGCTTGGCGGTGGGCGTCCATGGTTCGTGGGACAATATCGCCCTGCTGCTGGGCCGACCTAAAGGCACGACCATCCGCGAGCTTTTCTTCGAGATCGCCGGCCGCTGGGGCGATCAGGAAGCGCAAATCAGCTTTGTCCCAGAAGCCCAGGCCCCGGTGCACGAATGCCGGATCGAACAGGACATCAACCTTTACGATGTCCTGCCGGTCTATCGGATCAACGAATATGATGGCGGGTTCTACATCGGCAAGGCCTCGGTCGCCTCGCGCGATCCGCTCGATCCAGACAATTTCGGCAAGCAGAATGTCGGCATCTATCGCCTGCAGATCCAAGGGCCGGACAGCTTCACCCTGATGACGATCCCCTCCCACGACATGGGACGTCAGATCATGGCGGCCGAACGGGAAGGCGTTCCGCTAAAGATTGCGGTCATGCTGGGTAATCATCCCGGCCTTGCGGTGTTTGCTGCCACCCCGATCGGCTACGAGGAATCGGAATATTCCTATGCCTCGGCGATGATGGGCGCGCCAATCCGGCTGACCAAATCGGGCAACGGGATCGACATCCTGGCCGACAGCGAAATCGTGATAGAGGCCGAACTGCAACTGGGTGAACGCGAGCTGGAAGGGCCGTTCGGCGAATTCCCCGGTTCCTACAGCGGCGTGCGCAAGGCGCCGATCTTCAAGGTCACGGCGGTGTCGCACCGGCGCGATCCGATCTTCGAGAACATTTACATCGGGCGCGGCTGGACCGAGCACGATACGCTGATCGGCCTGCACACCTCCGCCCCGATCTATGCCCAGCTGCGCCAGAGCTTCCCCGAAGTCACCGCGGTCAACGCGCTTTACCAGCACGGACTGACCGGGATCATCTCGGTCAAGAACCGCATGGCCGGCTTTGCCAAGACGGTCGCGCTGCGCGCGCTGAGCACGCCGCACGGCGTGATGTACCTCAAGAACCTGATTATGGTCGATGCCGATGTCGATCCGTTCGATCTCAACCAGGTGATGTGGGCGCTTTCGACCCGCACCCGTGCGGACGATATCATCGTGCTGCCCAACATGCCTGCCGTGCCGATCGATCCTTCGGCAGTGGTCCCGGGCAAGGGGCACCGCCTGATCATCGACGCGACCAGCTATCTCCCGCCCGATCCGGTGGGTGAAGCGCACCTTGTCACCCCGCCGACCGGGGACGAGATCGACGCCCTGAGCAAGCGGATCCGCGAAATGCAGCTGGGAGCCCTGTCATGACCACCACCGTCTGCGGGCGCTGCAAATCGAGCGGCGCTGTCACCGATCATCAGGGCAGGCAGGACGGCGCGGTCGTGTGGACGATCCTGCGCTGCCCGACCTGCAACTTTTCCTGGCGCGACAGCGAACCGGCCCGCGCTATCGACCCGGCTGTGCGCTCGGCCGATTTCGCCGTCGATGCCGGCGATCTCCAGCGTTATCCCAAGATTCTCCAGCAATAAGGCTCCCAACGCCATGATCGATCAAGCCCGCCAGACGGCCACGCTCGGCACCCTCGCCCAGGCACTCGGCAAGGCCGCCGTCGATACCAGCCCGCAGACCCTGGCCCGCTATGCTGTCCCAGGGATGGCACCGGCAGGCGTGGTGCTTCCGGCCGATGAAGCCCAGCTCGCCAAGGTGCTGGAAGCTGCGCGCACCAGCGGCGGTGTGGTCCAGACGGTCTGCAACGGCGCCTACGGACTTGAAAAAGCCGTACAGGACAAGGTGATCGTGCTTGACCTGCAGAAGATGAACAAGGTCCTCGAGGTCAATGACGAACTGGCCACCTGCCTTGTCGAACCGGGCGTCACCTTCCGCCAGCTCGATGCCCACATCAAGGAAAAGGGAATTAAGTTGTGGGTCGACTTTCCCGGCAATCCCGATGAAAGCGTGGCCGCCAGTTTCATCAACCGCCGCCCCGGCTACACCCCCTATTCCGATCATTTCCTGATGCAGTGCGGGCTCGAGGTCATGCTGGCTGATGGCAAGATGGTGCGCACCGGCATGGGCGCCATGCCCAAGAGCACCTGCTGGCAGCTGTTCAAGTTCGGCTATGGCCCTTGGGTCGATGGCCTGTTCACCCAGTCCGATTTCGGGGTGGTGACCAAGGTGGGCATGTGGATGATGCCGCAGCCCCCGGCGCACCAGACCTTCATGGTCTCGGTCCCCAAGGAGGACGATCTGGGCGCGTTGTTGGACGTGCTCGGGCCGCTCAAGCTCAACATGGTGGTGGCCAATGGCGTCGCGGTGGGCAATGCGCTCCACGAAGCGGCCCTGCTCGGCAAGCGCCGCGCCGATTTTGAGGGCCAGGGGCCGATGGCGGCAAGCGCGGTCAAGGCCGCTGGTGAGGTGCTCGGACTAGGCTACTGGAACCTTTACGGCTCGCTCTATGGCCTGCCCGGCAACGTCGCGATCCTGTGGGACATGGTCAAGGGCGCGTTCTCGTCGATCAGCGGCGCAAGGGTGATTACCGATGGCAAGGGCATCGATCCCAAGCTGTGGGCCTGGCGGATGGGCACTATGACCGGTGTGGTGGCCGATCCCCCGGCCAGGACAGCAGGCTGGAGCGGCGACATGGCGCTTACGGTCAACCCGGTCAGCCCTGTGGATGGCGAGGAAGCCGTCAAGCTCTATGAACTGTCGCGCGATATCTGTGCCAAAAACGGCTTCGACTTCGTTGGCGAAACCACCGCGATCTGGCGTTCGGCCAACCATCGCCAGGTGCTGCCCCATGCCGCCGGGAAGGGCGAGGATGCGGTACGGGCCAAGACCTGCGCCGAAGCCCTGATCGCCGCGCAGGCCGAGGCCGGCTTCGGCCAGATCCTGACCGACCCCGGGCTGGGGGCGGCGGTTGCCAAGACCTATGAAAAGGGTGGCCGCTCGGCCCTGCATGCGCGGGTCAAGCAGGCGCTTGATCCCAACTCGATCTTTGCCTCGGTCTGAGCCGATGCGTCGCCATGCCTGCGGAGGTAAAATGAATAAGTTCCTCGCCCTTTCGCTTTTCGCTGCACTTGCTGCCTGTTCGTCCGCACAAGGCGAATCAGTGGTGGACGGTGCGGAGAATTATGAGCGTTACTGCGCAGGTTGCCACAACCCCGGCCCGGGCCACGGTGGCACCATGCTGCTGGCCGAAAAAGGTGCTCCGGTGCCTTCGCTCATCGGTCGCAAGGACTTAGATTACGATTACCTACATTCGGTCGTTCGCCAGGGCCTGATCGAAATGCCGCCGTTCCGACCGACCGAATTGTCGGACGCGGAGATCAAGCAGATCTACGATCACATCGTGGCGCAGAAGCTTCCCCCCGCAAAGGCCGAACCCGCCAAAAACAAGGCACTTTGAGGTCAAATCAAGCTGGGCGGAAAAGGTCGACAGGGTTCGTAAGGCTGAAATTGCTAGGGTGCCAACGGAGTATGCGGATAGCTGGTTGCTTTGGTGAGCACGCACCTTGTGTTTGATAGTCGTCATTATCGATAGCTACGGTACACAAGTGATCGCTTAGTTACGCTGTTGTCTGGTTCCGCTCGCCGCACCACAAAAGCGCTTTCGGTCCAGCTTTCCTCGCTGGCCCGGTTGGCCTTGTGCTCGGCAGCGTAGCCTTCCTGGGAATTTCAGCTCGCTACAACCGCATGCGGGTATTTGCGTGGATTGTTTCACTTTCAGTCTTATCGCCCAAATCACAAAACTCGCGGTAACGGTTGAAGAACTCCTCGCCATTACGGGATATGAACTTAATTTCATTATATGACGAGCTGAATGTATGACTGAAATGGC
This sequence comes from Sphingobium sp. C100, assembly GCF_000508185.1. Taxonomy (GTDB): domain Bacteria; phylum Pseudomonadota; class Alphaproteobacteria; order Sphingomonadales; family Sphingomonadaceae; genus Sphingobium. The sequence goes on from NZ_AYOY01000079.1 coordinate 25,921, forward strand.
ACGCTTTAATTGGAGCGATCCCTTCAACTTTGACGATCAACTGACTGAAGAAGAACGAATGGTGCGTGATGCGGCTCATGGCTTCGCGCAAGGGGAACTTCAGCCCCGGGTCATCAATGCCTTCCGCGAAGAGCTGGATGCAGCAGAGTTGTTTCCACTCATGGGACAAGCCGGCTTGCTTGGAGCGACGATCCCACAGTCTTATGGCGGTGCTGGAGCTGGCTATGTCTCCTACGGCCTGATCGCGCGTGAGATTGAGCGCGTGGATTCGGGCTATCGGTCAATGGCATCGGTGCAAAGCTCGCTCGTCATGTATCCGATTTTTGCTTTCGGCTCGGAAGAACAGCGGTTTAAATATCTGCCTGGCCTAGCCGCAGGCTCGCTGATCGGCTGCTTCGGCCTGACAGAACCTGATGCGGGATCTGATCCTGCGGGCATGCGCACAATCGCGAAGAGGATTGATGGTGGCTATGTCCTTTCCGGCATAAAAACATGGATTTCGAATGCTCCTTTCGCCGACGTCTTTGTTGTCTGGGCAAAGAGCGAAGCACATGATGGGGCCATTTGCGGCTTCGTGCTTGAAAAGGGCCTGAAGGGGCTTTCCGCTCCCAAGATCAAGGGCAAGCTCAGCCTGCGTGCCTCGACCACCGGCATGATCTTGATGGACGAGGTTGAGGTTGACGAAGAAGCCTTGCTCCCCGGGGTCCAGGGTCTCAAGGGCCCCTTCGATTGCCTAAACCGCGCACGCTATGGGATCAGTTGGGGAGCGCTCGGCGCCGCGGAATATTGCATGCACGCAGCCCGCCAATATGGACTTGATCGGCACCAGTTTGGAAAGCCGCTTGCCGCCAACCAACTTTATCAAAAGAAGCTCGCCGATATGCAAACGGACATTGCGCTAGGGTTGCAAGCCTCATTGCGTGTCGGCCGCCTAATGGACGAAGGCAGGTTCGCGCCGGAGATGGTCTCTCTCGTCAAGCGTAACAATGTCGGAAAATCGCTTGATATTGCGCGCCATGCCCGAGACATGCACGGCGGTAATGGCATCAGCGATGAATATCAAGTCATGCGGCACATGGTGAATCTGGAAACCGTCAACACCTATGAAGGCGCGCACGATGTACACGCGCTCATCCTTGGTCGAGCACTCACTGGCATTGCCGCATTCTAGGGTAGGCCACCTTTCTTCTTCAGTGTTGCGCTGCCTGGTCGCAGCAACAGTCGTTGTGTCGAGTGAGCGGAAACGACGGAGCGTGGTGGCCGCCTCAATAGCTTCGCGGTAGTTTCAGGACATGCTCTGCGATGAATGACAATATGAGATTGGTCGAAACAGGTGCCACCTGATAAAGGCGGGCCTCTCGAAATTTCCGTTCGATGTCGTATTCCTCAGCAAAGCCATATCCGCCATATGTCTGGATGCAGGCGTTGCCCGCTTCGACTGCTACGTCCGCGGCAAGCATTTTTGCCATGTTCGCCTCGGGTCCATGTTCAAGCCCCGCTTCGTAAAGGCGCGCGGCCTCATGGACCATGAGCTCGGCAGCGCGCATATTTGCGTGGGCTCGCGCGATCGGAAAAGAGACGCCCTGGTTCATGCCAATGGGGCGATCGAACACCACCCGTTGATTGGCATAAGCAATGGATTTTCGGGTGAACCATTTCGCATCACCGACGCATTCGGCAGCAATAAGAACTCTTTCCGCATTCATGCCCGAAAGGATGCAATGAAAGCCCTTGCCTTCTTTGCCTAAGAGATTGGCGACCGGGATGCGCATCCTGTCGAAGAAAAGTTCCGTCGTGGCATGGTTCATCATGGTGCGGATAGGCCGGATCGTTAGCGAACCCGCGGTGCGAGCCTGGTTCATATCGACGATGAATATGGAAAGACCGTCGGTTTTCTTCGTCACTTGATCGCGCGGCGAAGTCCTCGCTAGCAGCAGCATGAGATCGCTGTGTTCGGCGCGACTGGTCCAGATTTTCTGGCCGCTCACCACGAAATAGTCCCCATCGCGAACTGCCGTCGTCCTTAACGCAGTGGTATCGGAGCCGCTTCCCGGCTCGGTTACGCCGAAAGCCTGCAAGCGCAGTGCGCCGCTTGCGATCGCGGGCAGATAAAGGCGCTTTTGCTCATCCGATCCATGTCTAAGGATGATGGCCATGTTATACATCTGGGCATGGCATGCCGCTCCGTTGCAACCCATCGCTTGAATCGTCTCAAGGATGGCAACTGCAGCCGAAAGGCCCAGACCTGATCCGCCATATTCCTCGGGTATAAGTACCGAAAGATAGCCAGCGCTCGTCAACGCATCGACAAAAGAAGTCGGATATTCGCGATCAGCGTCGAGCTTGCGCCAATATTCACCCGGGAACTTTTCACAAAGCCGGCGCACACCGTCGCGGATTTCGTGAAAGTGTTGAGGTTCGAAAGGACTAAGAAACTGCATCGCCCTCATCCGGAGAGATTGTGAAAAACCCTTGATCTGCAACGATGACGTCGCGCTCGAGCACCGATGCCCGAAAAGCGCCGTTATTCCAGATTTCGGTTCTGATGGTTTCACCAGGGAACACCGGTGCGGCGAAACGCAGTTGCACTGCGCGCAGGCGCTCGGTCTGGTAGCCGAGCCGCCCGCGGAGGATGGCGTGAACGATGATGCCCATCGTGCCCAGGCCGTGCAATATCGGCATCCTGTACCCGGCGCGCGCCGCGATTGCTGGATCGCTGTGCAGCGGGTTGAGATCTCCATTTAGACGATAGATCAGGGCCTGTTCGGGACCGGTCGTCAGGTCAATGACAAGAGCGGCATTGCCTTCCGCCACGGGTACCGGCGAACTTCGCGGAGCTTCGCCTTCCCCTCCGAACCCGCCGCCGCCGCGAATGAAGATCGTACGTTCAAGACAGGCAAAGCAGGTGCCGCAATCATCGCGGATATTGGTTTCGGTGAATATCAACGCGGCCTTGCCCACGCCTTTGTCGACAATGTGGGTGACGCGGGTTGTGCTTTCGACTTCGCCAGTTGCCGGAACCGGGCCAAGCAGTACCATGGATTGACCGGCATGCAGGACGGAAACCGGATCCACACCGGAATCAGGGTGCCCCAGCCAGAACCCGGGACTCGCGAGAACGAGCGCCATGCCGGGCATGGCAACCGGTCCACGAAGGGGATCCACGAATGGCAGCTGCGCGAGGTCGGTAGGATCTCGCCCCATCCCGATCGATAAGGCGTAAAATGCAGCATCGCGTGGAGTGACGGTCTGACGAACCGCAGGAATACGAAAGTTGAGCAATTTTTGCGGATCGATTGTCACTTTCAATTTCCCTGGAAGGTGGTCAAAGGGTGGCGCTGGCAACCATGATCGGACGGCCGTCGCGCGCATGGGCGACGAACTGAACACTATTACCGTTCGCGCGAAGCGCCAAATGCAGTTCCTCGCCGCAGATCGCGGCAGACACCGCTCGGCAATCGAAGCACCGAAGCGCATTGTCGCCGAAGTGCTGCTGGGCGAGTTCCAGCAGCAGTGTCGCCGTCAACGGACCGTGAACGACGAGGCCGCGATACCCCTCGATTTCGCAGGTGTAGGCCCGATCATAATGAATCCGGTGACTGTTGAAGGTCAGCGCCGAAAATCGGAACAGCAAGGCTTCCGAGGGGACCAGCGCGCGGTGCGCAACCCATCGAGATCCGTCGAAGGTCATGTCAGGCGGCCGCGGCAGCTCTGCGGGCCCCAAAGGCATGGGATCCCGATAAACGATCGCTTGGGTTTCGCGAACGAAGATTTCGCCTTTGCAGTGGATTTCCTGTGCCATCTCGACAAAAACAAGCTTGCCGGTCGCGCCTTGCTTTTCGGCGATGGAATTGATCCGCGATCTGCGCTGCACCTTCTGGCCGATGAGCAACGGCGAAAGAAATTCGATCCTGCTCGATGCCCACATCCGGCGCGACTGAGGAAGTGGTGGCATGAAGCTGCTTTCGCCGCCGCGCACCGGATGTCCATCCACGCTCAATGCGGCTGTTGGCGCGTCTGGCAGGCAAAGGCACCAATGATAGCCTTGCGGCACGCTGCCATCTGCCGGCGCAACGCGGTCGAAAGTCGCCAGCCACCGTCGTGCGGCAGCGGGTTCCAGATAGTCGTGACGCAATTCTTCACGACCAATCCAGCTTTGCCATTGTACGTACGGCTGGGTGGTCATATATCATCCCCGGTCAGGCCGCGGGCAATCACCTGAGCCTGAATTTCCGCAGCGCCCTCGAAAATGTTGAGGATGCGCGCATCGCAAAGGATGCGACTGATCTCGTATTCAAGGGCATAACCATTGCCGCCGTGGATCTGCAGCGCAGCGTCGGCGTTCGACCAGGCGGCGCGAGCGGCAAGCAACTTTGCCATGCCGGCCTCAATATCGCAGCGCTTGTCCGAATCCCTGGCTCGCGCGGCAGCATAGCAGAGTTCACGCGCCATCACAAAATCGACAAGGCTCATCGCCAGCTTGTCCGACACGCGCGGAAACCCGACGATGGCCCTGCCGAATTGCTTGCGAACCAAGGCATAGTCGAGGCCCAGTTCGATGGCCCGCCGCGCGACGCCGATAGCCCGCGCGGCGGTCTGGATGCGTGCGCCCTCGAAGGTACGCATGAGCTGCTTGAACCCTTTCCCCTCCTCGCCGCCCAGCAGGGCGTCTGCCGGCGCGGTCATGGCATCGAACTGCAGGGCATATTCGCGCATCCCGCGATAACCGGGGACCTCGATCTCGCTTCCGGTCATGCCAGGGGCTGGGAAACCGTCATCGCTCGTGCCCCGAGGCTTGGGCACCAGCAACATCGACAGCCCGGCGTAACCCCTGGCTTCAGGTAATGTTCGCACCAGCATCGTCATCAGATCTGATCGGCTGGCATGGGTAATCCAGTTTTTCGCCCCGTTGATGACCCAGTGATCGCCGTCGTGCCGTGCGCGGGTTTGAATGGAGCCAAGATCCGATCCGGTGTCGGGTTCGGTGAAGGCTGCTGACGGCAAAACCTCGCCGCTTGCGATCCTGGGCAACCACCAGGCCTTTTGCGCTTCGGTGCCGTTCAAGCCGATCAGTTCGCCGGCGATTTCCGACCGCGTGCCAAGCGAGCCCGCGCCAATCCAGCCCCGCGACAATTCCTCGGTTATGATGCACATCTTTAGCTTACCGAGGCCAAGTCCCCCATAGATTTCGGGTATGCAGACTCCGAATGTACCGAGATCGGCCATGGCCTGAATCACTGCCTCGGGGATCAGATCATTCGCCAGATGCCATCCGTGAGCCTGGGGCACGATGACAGCATTGGTGAAGCGACGGTATTGCTCGCGGATCGTGTCGGCTTCGGCATCATCGAGCGACTCGCTTGGCCATTGCCCCTGGGCCAGGGCTGCAGCCACTTCGCCTCTGGTTGCAGCATAGTCCACATCGAGTAGGTCCACGCACCGGTCGAAAAGCGTGCGGGCAGCGCTGCCAAGTCCGAGGTCGCCGGGGCGGAAGATTTCGTTCTGGCCCATCGGCAGGCCGCCACCGATCTGGCCAATGCATTCAGCGAAGGCCAGAGTGGCGATCCTGGCGTCAAAGTCATTCTTGCTGCCCCTGGCTTCGGACCATTCGAGCACCGCTTCAAGCGCAGCCACAAGCGTGGCCACCCAGGCATAACCGTGCGCGGCCCGCTGCTCCTCATCAATCCTTCCGGACACCAAGCGCGCGCCCAACGCTGCCTTGACCGAGTCGCGATAGTCTCTCGCGGCGTTCAGGGCCTGGCGCAGATCAGCCACCTTCAGGCCGCGCGCTCGAAGATTGCGGCGATGCCTTGTCCGCCGCCGATGCACATCGTCTCAAGACCGTAGCGGCCTTTCGTGCGCACAAGTTCGCGGGTAAGGTTGGCAAGAATACGACCACCGGTTGCACCGATCGGGTGGCCAAGCGATATACCCGAACCATTGACATTGAGGATTTCGTTCCGGCCGTCGTCATCCGACCAGCCCCATCCTTTCAGAACCGCCAGGACTTGCGGTGCGAAGGCTTCGTTCAGCTCAACCAGATCAATATCGCCCCAGCCAAGGCCGCTGCGGGCGAACAAGCGTTGCACTGCAGGAACGGGACCAATTCCCATACGACTGGGATCACAGCCCGCCGCGGCCGAGCTATGATAAAAGGCGATCGGTTCCACCCCCAGTTCGTCGAGTTTGTCTTCGGCCACCACAAGGCAAGCGGCAGCGGCGTCGTTCTGCTGACTGGCGTTGCCAGCGGTTACGACGCCGCCCTCAATCGCCTTCAGCGCGCCGAGCGAAGCCATCGTCGCGTCGCCGCGATAACCTTCATCGTGTGCGAAGATGGCAGGCGCGCCCTTTCTTTGCGGCACCACAACCGGCACGATTTCGTCGTCGAACATTCCATTCGCCCAGGCGGCCGCGGCCCGCTGGTGGCTGCGCACGGCATAGGCATCTGCCTGTTCCCGGCTGATGTCATAATCCCTGGCAAGATTTTCGGCCGTTTCGATCATGCCGGAGATAACACCAAAACGCTCCGTCGGCTGAGACATAAGGCGTCCGCGCGTCAACCTGTCGTGAAGGGTGATACTGCCGGAACGTTTGCCCCCGCGAAGGTCGGTTGAATAATGTTCGACGTTGGACATTGATTCGACCCCGCCGGCGACAACAACGTCGGACATCCCCGTCTGCACCATCATCGCGGCGTTGACGATCGCCTGTAGCCCCGAACCGCAGCGCCGGTCGAGCTGATAGCCGGGGACTTCAAGCGGCAGGTCGGCAGCCAGCCATGACCAGTGGCCGATGGCCGGCGCCTCGCCGTTGCCATATCCCTGACTGAACACGACATCGTCGACCCGGGCGGGATCGATCTTCGTGCGCTCGATCAGGGCCTTGAGGATGACTGCGCCAAGCTCGCCTGCAGTCATCGGCGAAAGAGAGCCGCCAAACTTGCCCACCGCAGTGCGGATCGGCATGACAATGGCTGCGCGACGAAGGGTCATTTCGGGTCTCCACTCGCCATGTTGCCCACAATACCTGCGTCGATCAGGCGGGCGATTTCGGCGGCAGGCAGCGAGAGCAGATCCGCCAGGACTTCTTCGGTATGCTGGCCATTGCACGGCGCGGGACAAGGATCCCGACGGTGCATTTGGGGAACGGTGGCGAATGTGCCCGCGGCGGGATAGTCGAAGCCGCTGGGATTTGGCACCATCCCGAAAATCGGATTGTTCGCTACCAGCGCTGGATCGTGAACCGCATCAAGCATCCTGCGATAGGGCGAAAAGACGATTCCCCCCGCATCGAAGGCAGTAGACAGATCGGCGTAATCACGCGACCGGATCGCCCGTTCAAACAAGGGATAGAGCATGTCACGCAAGGTATATCGGAGGCCGTCATCCTGTTCGAAAGAAACACCGCGCTCTTGTTCGATGGCCGCAACATCTTCGGAAAGGCCCAGCGCCCCCAGCAAATGGGCCCACTGGCGATGCGTGGCAACGACAATCATTGTCCGCACCCCGTCGCGCGTGGTGAAGTCGCGACCGAACAAACCATAAACTGCATTGCCAAGGCGCGGACGATCCCGGCCCGTATAGAGCATTTCTGCAAGTCCACCGAGGTTGGCGACCGTGCCAATCGCCACGTCTGACAACGGCAGCCGGATCTCGCATCCTTCGCCACTGGTGCTTCGCCACTGCATCGCGGCAAGCATGGCGAATGCTCCGTATGCGCCGGAAATGAGATCCCATGCGGGCAGGACATGATTGACCGGATCGGGGCCCGTTCCAGTCAGCATAGGGTATCCCACGGCATTGTTTATGGTGTAATCGAGCGCGGGCGAGCCATCGGCCCATCCCATTATCCGCAAGGTGACAAGATCCGGACACCCCTGCGCGAGGAGGGCATGGGACAGGAAACCATCCACCGGAAAATTGGTGATGAACTGGCCGGTTGCCCTCACGAGTTCCTGCACTATTTCACGCCCCTCAGGCCTGCGAAGATCAACCGCGACTGACTTTTTTGCACGATTGAGATTCTCCCAATAGAGCGAATCATTCGCCGCCGTCACAGGCCAGCGCCGGTAATCGGGGCCGCCGCCAATCTGGTCGACGCGTATCACCTGTGCGCCAAATTGCGCGCAATAAAGGCCCGCCGTGGGAGAGGCGACGAATGACGATGCCTCAATGATCGATAGGCCATCGAGAAAATTATACATGGCGTTTGATCCGGCCCGCAGGCGAATTGGCCATGCGCCAGGGCGGGGCGGAATGAACCCCCTGGCCGCCCATGGTGCAGCCTGCGGATGAAGTGCAACCCACGAAGGTCAATTCGCCGCCGCAAATTCACGCAGCATGTGCTTAGCGATCTGGAGTTGCAGGATCTGGGTCGTGCCTTCATAAATCCGATATATGCGCGCATCGCGGAAGAAACGTTCGGCATCGTATTCGGCAAGATAGCCGGCACCGCCGTGGATCTGGACGCAGGCATCCACCACGCGGCCGCACATTTCTGTCGCGAAAACCTTGAACGCCGCTGCTTTGCGCAAGATGTTCTCGCCTGCGTCGGCGCGCCGAGTGACATCGTCCATCATGCATTCGGCGGCATAGATTTCGATCTCGCTCTGGGCGAGCATCTGCTGGATCAACTGGAAGTTGGCAATCGGCTCGCCGAATGCCTTGCGCTCGGTCGCGTATCGGATGGCGCTATCCAGCGCCCGGCGGGCATAAGCGGTCGCTGCGGCGCCCACCGACATCCTGCCGTTGTCGAGGCTCATCATCGCGAATGCGAAGCCCTTGCCAAGTTCGCCGCCGAGCAGAGCCTCGCTGCCAACGTGGACATCTTCCAGCCCGATATCGGCGATATGGCTACCCGACTGGCCCATCTTCCTGTCCGACTTGCAGATCGTCACGCCGGGTATGTCAAGCGGGACGATGAATGCCGATATATGGGCGTTTTTGGGCAGATTTTCCATGGCCGTCCGCGCCATGATCAGTCCAACCTTCGCAAAGGGCGAGTTGGTAATATATCGCTTGGTGCCATTGAGAAGCCAGCCGTCGCCGGTCGGCACCGCAGTCGTCTGCAGACCCGCCGCATCTGATCCCGAACCCGGTTCGGTCAGGCCGAAAGCGGCGATTTCACCCGCGGCAATGCGCGGCAGCCATGCAGCCTTCTGCGCTTCTGTTCCACCATTCTTGAGGGCTGAGGCGAACATGCCGACATTGATCGAGATGATCGAGCGGAATGCCGGCATCGCATAACTTAGCGTGTGCATGGTGCGGATATACTGGCTGATGTTCATGCCGGCGCCGCCATGCTCTTCCGGTATGGTCAATCCAAACAGACCCATGTCGCGCATCGCTTCGAGGACGTTTTCGGGGATGAGGTCGGTTTCAATAATTTTGCGCTCGACAGGAATGAGCCGGTCGCGCACGAAGCGTTCAAGCTGTATCAAGAATTGTTCGAAGACTTCTGCATCCATGCCGGCGTTGCTCATCGGTTACCTGTCAGATTGGATCATAAGGAAAGACATGCGCCGAGACTTCATCGGCGCGCGCGAAGCTGCTGCGAAACGAAGGTACAAGCTCGTGGGCAATTGCCTCCGGCGTCCAGCCTTCGACCTTGGTCATCGACCGGATCGGCCGGGGCTTGCAAAACAGGGCGATTTCATTCTTGCGAACCGCGAAAATCTGGTTGGTCACGTCCTTGGATAGGTCGGATGCCAGATAGGCAACCAACGGCGCGATCTTGTCTGCCGACATGGATTGCAACCGTTGGACACGTTCGTGTTCGGCAGGCGTTGTCGCGGGAATTGACGAGGTCATGCGGCTCCACGCAAAAGGCGCGATGCAGTTCGAGCGGACGCCAACTCGCGCCATGTCGAGCGCGATAGACTGCGAAAGCGCGACGACGGCCAACTTTGCCGCCGAATAGTTCGCCTGCCCGATGTTGCCGATCAGACCGCTCGTCGAAGTGAAATGAACGAAACTGCCCGCCTTCTGTTCACGAAAATAGGGCGTGGCGGCCTTGGAAACGTTGAAGACACCAGTAAGATTGACCGCGATGACGCTGGTCCAGTCCGCGTGACTCATCTTGTGCCAGATGCTGTCTCGCAAGATGCCTGCATTGTTCACGACCGCATCGATTCGGCCAAATTTCCGTACCGCATCCTCGATAATGCTCTGCGCCTCCGCCGGATCTGCAACATTACCGAAGTTGGCCGCCGCTTTGCCCCCGGCACCGATGATGTCGTTAGCGGTGTTCTGAGCGAATGCGGTATCGCCGCCGTTGCCCGCCTGCGCCACGCCAGGATCGTTGACGATAATTGCCGCCCCCTGCGCGGCGCAATACAACGCCAGTTGGCGACCTATTCCGCGCCCGGCACCAGTGATCGCGACAACTGATCCATCCAGGCACCGATCCATATCCCGTTCCTCAAATGCAATTAGCCCGACAGGCAGGACTGGCTCAATGCCAGGCTCTGGCAACAAGCTCACCCAGTTCCTCTGCCACTCCGCCAGATGTGCTCGCCAAGGTACAATAGTTGGCAAAGCTTGCCTGGACTGCTGCTTCGGACGACTCGGCACGGGTCAACTGGTCCAGGTCCAGCCCAGCGAGCATTTGGGACTGGACCAGACGTTCACCATGCAACTCTGCCGTCTTCAGCGCCGCATAGGCTGCGGCGTTAATTTCCGACTCAGGCGTACATTGGCACCACTGCTTCATCCAGCGCCGCACCGAACGGACCGGTTGCACGAAGCGTTCATTCGCAGTTGCTGCCGAGTGCTGCGCGGCCTCGATGTCCGAAACAGCGAGAATGGTGCAACGCGCCCCTGCCAACCAAAGGCAAAGCAACACCGTGTTGACGTCACACCCATGCTGATCCTGCAAGGCAAGGCAGGAAGCTGCCACGCCCGGCTTGGCATAAATGTGTAAGGAATAGTCCCATAACGCCGCCGCGTGCTGCTCCACCTGAATTGAAGCTTCATCACCCACTGGCGGCACGGCCGGGCCTTGGTCCGACCGTGCCGAAGTACCCAATCGCGGACCTTGGTGAAAATGCTGACCAGACATGCAACGAGGCCAACCGCCTAGAACGTGCGGGCGCCGAAATGGATTTCCATCATCGGACGCATGACATCCCACCGTTCCAGCTGCGACCAGTGGCCCGAACGGTCGAGAACGTACAGTTCGGCATGCTTGAGATGCTGGATCAGGTATAGGCTGGTGTCGAGCGGCACCACCCGGTCCTGACGGCCATGGAAGATCAGCACTTCGTGCGGCATTTTGCCCAGCAGTTCGGGCGGCATGTTGAGCGTCTCAATGCCGTTCTTCATCGAATCGATCATCTTGACCGCGGTCTTCATGATTCCCGGATCGGTGGCGATCTTGTAACGGTTCTCGACGATTTCCTCCATGCCTTCGAACTTCTCGGCATCGTAGGCGAAGCTGTGCATCACCTGGCGATAGCGGGCATATCGTGGGTCGGAATAGAACGAGAGCAGGCGGATCAGTTCCGGGGTGCGCGGGCCGGGGGCTCCGATCGAACCCATCAGCACCACCTTGTCGATTGTGTCGGGCTCCTCGCTCATCATTTGCAGGGTCAGCGCGCCGCCCATCGAATTGCCTACAACGTGGGCCTTCTTCACACCGAGCGCCTCAAGCAGGCCAAAGCACTGGTCGACCCGGGTGCCGATCCAGCCCATCACGCTGTCAGGCCACGGATCGGGAATCACCGACTGGCCGAAACCGATCAGGTCGGGCGCGATCACGAAGAAGTTTTCGGCGAGGTCCGGCATCAGGTGATACCAGTTGGATGCGGCATGTGCGCCCGGACCCGCACCGTGAAGCAGCAGAATTGCCGGCTTGGACGGATCGCCCGCCAAGAGGGTGTGCGAGGTCAAGCCGCGGCCCGTGATCTTTTCTTCCCTGATAACCCCTTCAGCAGCCATGACATTCTCCCATGTGATCCTGACGATATATTCGCGCGACTCCTTGCCGGAGTTCACAGTCAATTTTGCCGGAGCCTAAGATATCGTTTGACATTGTGCAATGAGTTTTCCCAAGTGTTGCGCATTGGGAGCAGGACACATGACAGGCGAGACATTCGACGATCGACTGGTCGCGCAATTGGCGCAGGAACTCGACCATGCCGAGCAGACCCGCGAACGGATCCGGCCGTTCTCCGTGCGCTATCCAGGCATGCAGATCGAGGATGCCTACCGCATCAACCAGGCCTGGGTCGATCTCAAGCGAGAGCGCGGCCGGGCCGTCTTTGGTCACAAGATCGGCCTGACCTCGCGCGCGATGCAGCAGGCAGCCGGAATCACCGAACCCGATTACGGCACCTTGCTGGATGACATGGTGTTCGAACAGGGCAGCGACGTGCCGACCGCCCGGTTCATCACGCCCAAGGTCGAGGTCGAACTGGCCTTTGTGCTCGGGCGCCGCCTGGAAGGAGCACAGACGACGATTTTCGACGTCCTGAGCGCCACCGACTATGTGGCTCCGGCAATCGAGATCATAGACACCCGGGTGCATCCCAAGGATGCCGAAACCGGAGTGGCGCGCAAGGTCCTGGATACGATCAGCGACAATGCCGCCAATGCCGGAATCATCGTCGGCGGTCTGCCGGCGAAACCCGACGGGCTCGATCTGCGCCGCATCGGCGCCCTGCTCAGCCGCAACGGGGTGATCGAGGAAACCGGCCTTGCGGCAGGGGTGCTTAACCACCCCGCCAACGGCGTCGCCTGGCTGGTACGGCGGCTCGCGCCTTGGGGGCAAGGGCTCGAAGCCGGAGAAGTCGTGCTTGGCGGATCGTTCACGCGCCCGGTCGAAGCGGCGCCGGGCGATGTCTTCAACGCCGATTTTGGCGAGTTTGGTTCAATCGGGTTCCGGTTCGTTTAAGGGGCGAAAATGCAGACACCGGTCAACCGCTTCAAGGCGGCCTTGCGCGAAGGTCCGGTCCAGCTTGGCTTCTGGTTGGCCCTGGCCCATCCAGACATTGCCGAAATCTGCGCGGGCCATGGCTATGACTGGCTGCTGATCGATGGCGAACATGGCCCGCAAACCCTGCCCGGCATCGTCGCGCAGCTGCGTGCGGTCGAGGCGACGCCGCCGTGTTCGGCGATCGTCCGGATTGCCGGCCACGATCCGGTAGCGATCAAGCAGGTTCTCGATCTTGGAGCGCAGACTCTGATGGTTCCGATGGTCGAGACCGCCGAACAGGCCCAGGCCATCGTAACTGCGTCCCGCTATCCGCCTGCAGGCGAACGCGGCCTCGGCGGCGCCCGTGCCGCGCGCTGGGGTGGCTATCCTGCCTATGTCGCAGAAGCCAATGCGCAGGTTTGCATCATCGCCCAGATCGAGACCGCGACCGCCGTCGACAACATTGAGGCGATCGCCGCAGTGGACGGAATCGACGCGCTGTTCCTTGGACCTGCGGACCTGGCCGCGACCGAAGGTTTGCTGGGCGCAATCAATTTCGATGCCCTGTTCAAGCTGACCGGCGAAGCACTGGCGCGGATCGTCTCAACCGGCAAACCGGCCGGGATCCTTTCGCGCGACGAACGCCTCGTCCAGCAGTTCCTCGATGGCGGTGCCCGCTTCATCGCCAACGGGATCGACAGCTTCACGATGGCCAAGGGCGCGGGCGACGGACTCCGGGTCTGGCGTGAGCGTATCGCGGCACAGGGCGGCAACTGAGGCTATGGCAAAACCGGCTTGGCAGACGCCTCGTTCCAGTGACCCGGTCAAACCGCTTGATGGCGTCCGGGTGCTTGAATTAGCCCGCATCCTGGCTGGCCCATGGTGCGGACAGCTGCTGGCGGACCTTGGCGCCGAAGTGATCAAGATCGAACGGCCCCGCGTAGGAGACGATACGCGGCATTGGGGGCCGCCGTTCGTGACAGCAGAAGATGGCACCAATTTGGGAGCGGCTTATTTCCATTCGACCAATCGCGGCAAGCGGTCTTTCGCAATCGACATCGCCAGCGCGGAGGGCCAGGCCATCATTCGCGATCTGGCAAGCGGCGCAGATATCGTGATCGAGAACTACAAGGTCGGCGGGCTGTCGAAGTACGGGCTTGACCATGCCGCGCTTTCCGCACTGAATCCGCGCCTGATCACCTGCTCGATCACAGGGTTCGGACAAACCGGGCCATACGCCCACCGCGCAGGCTACGATTTCATCGCCCAGGCCATGGGCGGCATGATGTCGATGACCGGCGAACCCGATGGCGAACCGCAGAAGGCGGGCATCGCCGTGGCCGATCTGTTCACGGGCATGTACAGCACGGTGGCGATCCTCGCTTCGCTCAACCGCCGGGACCGCACCGGCAGCGGCGCCCACATCGACATGGCACTGCTCGACACCCAGGTGACTGTCATGGCCAATCAGGCGATGAACTGGATGACATCGGGTAATGTGCCGCGCCGGTTCGGCAACGGTCACGCCAATCTGGCACCCTATCAAGCCTTCCCCACGCTTGACGGGCCCTTGGTGATTGCGGCCGGCAACGACGGCCAGTTCGCCAGCTTGTGCCGCGTTTTGCGGTGTTCACTGCATGAAGACCCACGCTTCGCCACAAATCCTGCCCGTCTCTCGAACCGGGCGGAACTGGTCACAACGGTCGAGGGGCGCACGGCCCAGTGGAACCGACAAGCGCTGTTCGACGCGCTTGAAGAGGTTGGCGTGCCAGCCGGACCAATCAACGAACTCGACGAAGTGTTCGCCGATCCACAGGTCATCGCCAGGGGCCTCGCCGCAATGGCCGGAGGGCGCAAAGGCGTCGCCAGCCCGATCGTGATCGACGGGGTGCGAATGGTTTCGGATCTGGCCGCGCCGGGAAGTCCCGAGTCGGTCGGAGACGAATAGGCGGCGCAGTCAGTTCGCAGCCTGAACCGGTATAGGTCCCCCGAACAATCGCCAGCCTTCGCTGAACAGTACAAGCACGATGGTCACGCTCGCCACCCCGAAGAACGAATAGGCCAGAGGCAGCGGGGAACCATTGTAGGCCTGCCCGATCAGTGCGCCCAGCCCCGCGCCAAGCACCAAACGGAAGAACGTCTGAACAGAGGCCGCGGCCCCGGCCACCTTGCCGAATGGCTGCAGGGAAATCGCAGTGAAATTGATGAAGACCGTGATCAGCAAGCACATGTTCGCGGATGTCAGAAGCACGAACTGAAGCAGGGTTTCGCCCGGTCGGGATGCCACATAGATCTGGCCGATCGACACAAGGAAATGGCACAGGATGGCGGCATGGCCGATCCCTCGGATGCCGAAACGGTGTACGATAGCGGAATTGGCAATGCTGGCCAGCATCATCGAGCCCGCCATCAAGCCAAAGATTACCGAATAGGCCCCACCGGCCCCGAAATGTTCGCCGATCAATTGCTGCGAGCTGTTGATGAAGCCGAAGTGAGCGCCGAAAATCAGGGCCATGCCAATGACGTAACCGATCGACCGGCGATTTGTCAGAACGAGGCGGATGTTGCCGAACAATTCACTCGCACCATGAGACTGCCGCCGGGAAAGCGGCAGCGTTTCTTCCATGCGGAAGAAATACCAAGCTGACACTCCCATCGACAGCACCCCGATGACGATGAAGACGGCACGCCAGCCGAGCGCTGTAAAGATCACATAACCCAAACTTGGGGCGAGGGTCGGGACTGCCATAAACAGCATCGCGACAAAGGCCTGCAGCTTGGCCATGTCTTCGCCCTGATAGCGGTCGCGAACGATCGCCAGAGGAAGGACGGTCAGGGCGGAAGAGGCACAGCCAAGCAGCGCGCGGGCCGCCAGCAGGACCGAAAAGTCAGCCACGAAAGCACAAAGCAGATTGATCAGGGCGAACAGAACCATGCAAACCAGCAGGACCGGCCTCCTCCCAAGCCGGTCGGAGATCGTCCCCGGGACGAGCGAAAACAGGCCCGAGCAGATCAGGAAGGTGCCGATGACCCATTGCCGCTGGTTTGAACCGCTTGCTCCCAGATCGGTTGCCATGGCACCCAAAGCCGGAAGCAACGTTGTAAACCCAAGTGACTGCAATGCCTGGATCATCGCCATCATGGCGATGAACTCCCGTTTGCCGATTGGCTCTTTATCGGACAGCGACAACGTTCATACCTTCCGGATGGTCGGGCCTGGCAGCGCCCCCGCCATGAAGCCGGTCCACCAATATGGAGGCCCGTCCACTTCTGATGTAAAGCCGCAGGAGCTATCCTTGCCAGCCGATCGCACGACTCGCTGCTATGGCCGCCGAAAGGATCTTTTCGATCTTCGTCTTCGAATAAAAATGCTTGTCCTGAACTCGCGAGAGAACGCTCATCGTCGCAACAAGCCTGTTCGCGGAATCAAACACAGGTACACTCAAGGCAGAGAGACCAGGCACAACCGTACCCTGTGTGGTCGCGTATCCCAGCTCGCGCGCTTGGACTATCTGCCTTTCCAGTTCGTCGTCGGAAACCACCAGCCCGCTGGCGCGCTCTTGCTCGATGACGGGCTGGGTCAAAGTTCGTGAACAATGGGTCAAATACAGGATGCCAGTCGACGAAGCCTGCAATGGCAAAACAGAGCCGACGTGCAAACTGGTAAACAGGGGCAGACCGCCATCGATCCAGCGAATCACCGATGGCCCGTAATTACCCCAGACCGCCAGCAACCCTGTCGTTTGCAGTTCTTCCAGCACGCTCGCCAGATTATCGCCAGCGATCCGTACCGGCTCCACCCGCGCCAGCGCGGCCATGCCAATACGAACTGAAAACTCACCTAGTGCATAGCGGCCATTCTGGACATTCTGCTCGACCACGCCTGTATTGACAAAAGCCAGCAGGTAACGGTGTGCCTGGCTGCGTGACAGACCCGATTTCTCGGCAACTTCACGCAGATGTGCGCCATCCCTTGGGCAATCCATCAAGGCCCTGAGGACGCGAACACCAATTTCCACGGACTGGATAGCCTTGCGCGGCGAATCATTCGCGCTCAAATCTTCGGGAGGCAAGCGCTCGTTAGCCTGATGTTCGATTTCATCACCTTTAGCTGTAAGCTGGCTAGCCTTGCGTGCGTTCATCGGTATTCCCCTTCACCAGCCACTCCCCGGCCCCAAAGCCCCTTGCATTATGGGAAAGGAGTTGCATATTGTCCAACGAATAGTGTAAGGTGCAAACGCGTGCAAGGGGATGATCTGAGTCAATTGCGACAAAGAGGCCGAGCGTCAACCCAACCAGGCGCTTAAAAACCAGTGAGAGGAAAGGAAGTCGGGTAATGGCTGCAATCGCGTTTCCCAGATCGTCCGAAGAGCATTTCGAAGAGTTGCGAAAGGCGCCCGTTCTCGCCCTGCCGACAGCTCTCTTGTTTGTCGTTTCCATGGCAGGGATCGCAACGACCTGGTACCTGGCGCTGAACGCTATGCTTCCGCTTTGGGTCGGTGCGATCTCAAACGGCCTCGTCACCTATCTGCTTTTCAGCGTGATCCACGACGCCTCGCACAAGTCGCTGTCGAGCGTTGGCTGGATCAACGAATCGATCGGCGCGATCGGCTTGTTCTTCCTCTTTCCCTATGCCCCGATGGTCCTGCTCCGCTGGGTCCACAACAAGCACCACACGCATACCAATGGACCCAAAGACCCCGACCGGTTCGAGCATGAATCGCCCTGGTGGCAGGTTCCATTCCGCTGGACCTTCTTCGATGGTGCCTACATCTGGTATTTCGTCAAATATGGTCAGAACGTGCGCAAGAAACATGGCACCGAACTGCTTGTCTTCTATTCGCTCCTCGCGCTGCTGTTCGTTGCGGCAATTTACTTCGGCTTCGGCTGGGAACTGTTCATGCTGTGGTTCGTGCCGTCACGGATCACGCTGTTCATCATCGCCATCGTCTTCGTCATCCTGCCACATCATCCCGCGATCATCGCGCAAGACGAAGACCCTTACATGGCGACAACCATGCGGTTCGGCTGGGAATGGTTGCTCAACCCGCTGCTGGTTTATCAGAATTACCACCTGATCCACCACCTCTGGCCTGAAATCCCGTTCTACCGGATGCACAAGGCCTATTACCTCAAGTACGATGAAATCAACGCCAACCGCATCCCGCGCCAGAAAGCCTTCGCCCTGAAGCCCGAGAACTATGACGACCACTTTGCGGTTCGCCGGGAACTCGACCAGGCGCAAGGCAAGGCAAGGCCTGCCTAACGAAATAACGGCCGGACCGTTCGGTATGGTCCGGCCGTACCTCCAGACCGGGAAACGCACTGATGGCCAAGCAACTTCACCTTGGCGCGTTCATGCGCCCGGTCAGCATCCACACCGGAGCCTGGCGGTATCCAGGTGCCTTACCCGACGCGAACTTCAGCCTGGCAGCGATCCAGCGCTTCATCCGCAGCCTTGAAGCTGCCAAGTTCGATTATTTCTTCATGGCTGATCACCTCGGCGTGCTCAACCTGCCACGCCAGGCGCTGATGCGCAGCCACACTGTGACCTCGTTCGAGCCATTCACGTTGCTTTCCGCACTGGCCGGGGTGACTGAGCGAATCGGCCTCGTCGCAACGGCCTCGACCACTTACGACGAGCCGTTCCATGTCGCGCGCCGCTTTGCCTCTCTCGATCACATCAGCGGCGGGCGGACCGGCTGGAACGTGGTGACCACTTCGAATCCGGACAGCAGCCGCAACTTCGGCCTGGAGACCCAGCCAGATCACGCCGCGCGCTATCACCGCGCCCGCGAGTTTCATGACGTTGTGACCGGGCTGTGGGACAGTTTCGCCGACGATGCCTTCGTTATGGACGCAGCAAAGGGCATCTATTTCGACCCCGCCCGGATGCGTGCGCTGAACCACAAGGGCGAGCATTTCTCGGTCACCGGGCCGCTTAACATCGCCCGTCCGGTTCAAGGCTGGCCGGTCATCTTCCAGGCCGGTGCCTCGGACCCGGGCCGCCAGCTCGCTGCCGAAACCGCCGAAGCCGTATTTGCTGCGGAATCGACGCTGGAAGGCAGCAAAGCCTATTACGACGACGTCAAAGGGCGGGCGGCGACGGTAGGACGCAATCCCGATCACATCAAGATCATGCCGGCCGTATTCCTGGTTGTTGGAGACACCGTCGAGGAAGCCCACGCGAAGCGCGCGAAACTGGACAGCCTGGTCCACTACGACAGCGGCATCCATTCACTGTCCGGCATGCTGGGTCACGACGTATCGGGCTTCGATCCCGATGGCCCCCTGCCCGACATCCCCGAATCCAACGCCAGCAAAAGTTCGCGGCGGTTCATGATCGAATTGGCCAGAGCTGAGAGCCTGACGATCCGCCAGCTCGCCGCGAAGGCCGGCAGCTATGGCGGTTTGGCTTTTGTCGGCACCGCCAAGACCATCGCCGACGAGATGCAGCATTGGCTTGAGCAAGGCGCTTGCGACGGTTTTACCACCATGTTCCCTTACCTGCCGGAAGGCCTGGAAGACTTTGCCGGCAAGGTTGTGCCCGAACTGCAGGCGCGCGGCCTGTTCCGCACCGAATACGAAGGCGAAACGCTGCGCGACCATCTAGGCCTGCCGCGCCCGGACAACCGCTTCTTCGCCTGATGCGGTGAGCCGGTTTGTCATCATCGGCGCCGGGGCAATCGGCAGTTTCCTGAGCACGCGGTTGCACAACGCCGGGCATGAAGTTCTGCTGATCGCCCGAGGAGCGCGGCTCGAGGCCTTGCGAAACACGGGCGTGCTGCTGTCCGAAGGCGGGGCCGAGCGGCAAGTGCGTGTGCCGGTGTCCGCAGCATGCGATCCCGCAACGCCGCCGGATCATGCCATCCTGGCAACCAAGACGTTTCAGATCGAATCGGCGCTTGCCCTGCTCGAACCACTGCGCGGAAGCCGCTTCACGCTGCTGACGGTGCAGAATGGGGTCGAAGCACCCGGCATCGCCCAGGCCGCCCTGCCCCGCGCTGTCGTGCTTGGCGCACGCATGCACGGCTTCTTCGAGCTGGAAGACGGGATCGTGCGCCACACCGGCGTCCCCGCCACGCTGCTGGCCGGCCCGGTCGCCGATCGCGCAACCGACCCGGCTGCCGGACAGGCCTCGGCAATCCTTGCGGGCGACCTTATTGCCGCTGGGGTCCCCACCACTCTGACAGGCGACATGCGCCCAGCGTTGTGGGACAAGTTCCTGATGGCCGCGACGATCGGCGCGGTGGCCCCGGCGTTCGGCCTGAAGGTCGGTCAGGTGCTGGGCCATCCCCAGGCCAGCGCGCTTTTGCGCGAGGCCATGGCCGAGGTCGAACGGATCGCAGCGGCGTTGGGCATCGAATTGCCGCCCGATTGCATATACGAGAAGCTGGACTTCATCGGCCGCTTTCCACCCGACGTCACCAGTTCGCTGCAGCGCGATCTCGAAGCGGGCAGACCGTCGGAATTCGTCCACCTCAGTGGGGCCATACCCCGCTTCGCGCGACAGGCCGACCTGCCCTGCCCGGCCACAGACGAAATCCTCGCGCGGCTGCGCGCCCGCGGGCTTCAACCTGATTGATCAGACGATATCCCGCTCCATCGCGCGCCTGGCAAACCATGCACCCGCCATGATCACAGCATGCGCGGCCAAGGTCGTCAAGCCGACCCACAAGGCTTCGCCGCTCCAAACGACGCTATAGATGTCCCAGGCGGAGCCGACGAGTTCGGTCAGCACGATCACCGGAACCAGCGCCCAGTAGCGCAACGGATCGCGCGCGCCCCACAACGCCACGAGGCCGATTGCTGCCAGTTGGATGCCAACGATCAACCAGGCATCAAGCAGCAGGCCGAAAGACGGCGTCCCCTGCCCCAGCGCAATACCGGGGTAGATCAGCCGCAGGGCCCCCGCATAGACCGGCGGCCAGAGCAGCACGAGATTGCAGAGATACCAGATCCCCACGGCGATCAGGTAAGTGCGCAGAACCTTCATGGCGGCCTCCTCAGGCGATCGCGAAGATATCCGATGTGGCGCAGGCGATGCGCGCATCCTTGTGCGGCGCATAGTCCGGATCGTTCATGAAGGCGTCGATCGCCTCCATCGAAGGAAACCGGATCACCACGACATAGTCAGGTGCGGCTCCCTCGCCCTCATAACGGACGAACTCGTGCGAACGGCAGACCATTTCCCCGCCGTGGCGTCCGACCAGCGCCGGAACTGCGGCCATATAGCCTGCCACCCAGGTTTCGTCGTGCGATTTGATCGATCCGATGAAATAGGCAGCCATCACTCCGTTTCCTTTGGTCAGCGCCGGGACCGCCAGCTTTCCCGCTAGAGCCCCAGCAAGGTGTTGCGAACAGCTTGCGCAAATCCCGCAGTTGTCCCGTTTCCGCCAAGATCGGGGGTCCTCGCGATATCGGGCGCAATGAGCGCCGTTTCGAGTGCGCGCATCACCAGCGCGGCGGGCTCGGTTTCGCCGAGATGCTCCAGCATCATTGCACCCGACCAAATCTGGCCGATCGGATTGGCGATGCCCTGCCCGGCGATGTCCGGGGCAGACCCGTGGACCGGCTCGAACATCGAAGGGAACCGCCGTTCGGGGTTGAGGTTAGCAGAAGGAGCCACAGCGATGGTGCCAGTGATTCCCGGCCCCAGATCGGAAAGGATATCACCAAAAAGATTCGAACCAACCACCACATTGAACCGTTCGGGCGACATCACAAAGCGTGCGGCGAGAATATCGACATGATACTGATCGGCGGCAACATCGGGGTATTCGGCGCCGATCGCGGCAAAGCGCTCGTCCCAGAACGGCATCGAATGATAGAGTCCATTGGACTTCGTCGCGCTGGTCACATGCCTGCGCCCGCTCCGCCGAGCGAAGTCGAAGGCATAGCGCAAGATGCGGTCGGTGCCCCGGCGGGTGAAGATCGCCTGCTGGACGACGATTTCGTTCTCGCCAGTTCCGGTCCGACCGCCGATCTGGGAATATTCGCCTTCCGAGTTTTCGCGCACCACCCAGAAATCGATGTCGCCGCGAGCCTTGTCGCGCAGGGGCGAAGCGATGCCCGGCAGCAGCCGCACCGGACGCAGATTGACGTACTGCTCGAACTCGCGCCGGATCGGCAACAGCAGCCCCCACAGCGAGATATGATCGGGTACCCCGGGAAAGCCGACCGCGCCGAGGAACACCGCATCATGATCGCGCAACCGGTCTAGCCCATCATCGGGCATCATCTTGCCGGTTTTGAGGTAGGTCTGGCAGCTCCAGTCGAAGTGCCGGAATTCGAGCACGAAACCGCACTTGGCCGCTGCCGCCGTCAGCACCGCGATTGCGGCAGGCACCACTTCGCGGCCAATTCCATCTCCCGGAATGCTGGCGATGGAATAACGCCTCATGGTCAATCTTTCCCTACAGATAGCTGTTCAAAGTCTTGAGCACCCGATAAGCGCTGAGAAAGGCTGGCGCAGGAACCTGCAGTTGCTCCGCTGCCGCCGCGAGCGGCCCCAGGACCTCGTCAACTTCCATCCGCCGGCCCGCCACGAGATCGTCATGCATCGAGGTGCGGACGGGACGGTTTTCCGGCTTGAATCTGGTGCCCATCGCCATGACACCGTACACTGCCTCTTCAAAGCTTTCACGGTCAATCTCGACCAATCTGGATACAGGCGCGAAATAGTTCTGCGGTTCGTAGCCAAGTGCCTTGTAGATCGCCAGCAGATCCTTGACGACGTGGACATAGTGTTCGGCGCCTTCGCGAACCGCCACACCATCCACAAAATCGAGCTTTGGAAGCGCGCCCAGCGTACTGGCGCTCCACGACGATGCTCCACCGACCTGAACCACTTTTTCCCAATGGACATGGACGATATCGGGAGTTGAGCGCGAACCCATGCCCGCAGCGTCGAGCGCTACGGCCATGATCCGCGTGCGCTCGCTCTCCCCGCCTTCCAGCTCGCCGAAATAGGCGGTGACGGGAACCGCCATGTGATTGAGCGCCTTGCCCGGTTCGAGCAGGGTCGCCCCGTCCATGATCGAGCCGCCGATCACCTTGTCCTTGCCAAACGCGGCCTGGAGTTTGCCTTCCTTGCCCACGCCGTTCTGCAAAGTCAGCGCGCAAGCGGTGCGATCGACCAACACCTGCGCATCGGCCAGCGCCTGATCGGTACCCTTGGCCTTGGTCAGCAGGATGTAATAGTCGATGTCGCCTTCAACCTCCTCGGGCGTTTCGACCGCGAAGAGGTTTTCGCGCTGGACGAATTGCGCCCGCACACCCGAAATACTCAGGCCATCCCGGCGGATCGCCTCGACATGGGGCTTGCGCGCAATCAGCGTGACCTTGTGGCCGCCGCGCGCCAGGAATCCGCCGATGACCGAGCCTAGCCCGCCGGCACCGTGGAAACAGAAATGCAATTGCTTGGACATGCTTTGGGATTCCCGTTGGTTCGGCTCAGGCAATGCCCAGTTCGACCAGCTTGGCCCTGATCTGCTCTTTCTTTTCCGGCGTCACATCAGCCACCGGCGGCAGGATCGGGCCAGCCTTGAGGCCAATCGCTTCGTACCAGGCCTTCACATTGGCAAGTGCGCTGGCATAGGTCGCGGTGCGGGCGATATCCCACAGGAAGTTGTCGTGATAGAATTCGCGGACTTCGCTGAGCTGATCGGAAGCGGCCCGCGCTTCCTCCCATTTTCCTTCATGCGCCAGGCGGATGTATTCCTTGGCGAAATGGCGCTTCTTGCCGTACAGCATGTAAGACAATTCACCCCAGCAAACGGTGCCGCCAAGACGCAGATCGTCGAGGAAGAAGTATTCGAATGGCTCCATCGTGTTGAAGCCTTCGGGCATTAGCTGGCGGATTTTGATTGTCTCGGCACGGCTCATGGCACCTTGTTTGACGCCGATCACGGTATCGATATCGGCCAGGCGGCGCATCAGGTCCCAGCTCAGCACGGTTCCCGAAACCGGGGTCCGGTAGAGGCAGACGGCCAGATCGGTGTTGTCGGTCAGGAACTTGAACCAGGCATAGATTTCGTCGTCGCGCTTGAGCTGCACAACCGGGTTGATCACCTCAGCCCCGTTATACCCGAGCTTCTCGACGAACTGCATCTTCTCGATCGCGGTATAGACGCTGGGATCGAGCACGATGGTCCACAGATCGAGCCGCCCGGCATTCGCCTCGGCGACGATCTCGTGATAGCGAAACCAGTCTGACGCTGAGACGTTCCAACATTCGGAGATGAACCCGCCGACGGCCAAGCCATCTACGCCCATTTCGACATATTTATCGATGTTGTAGCGGATACCGTCCACATCGAACTTGTAATCGGCGGTCATCGGGGTAATCGGACACTGATAGAAGCCCCTGACGGTCTTCGTAGCCCAAGCCTTGGCGTCCTTACGATCATATTCCATTGATGTGCACCTCATCTCGATTTGGTTCAGAATTTCAGCTTGCATCTGCCGTTCATGAAGGCGCCAGCGCCGCCTGGGCCGCAGCCAGTCGGGCAATCGGCACCCGGAAAGGCGATGCGCTGACATAGTCCAACCCGATCTCCTCACAGAAAGCGATCGTGGCCGGATCGCCGCCGTGCTCGCCGCAGATCCCCAGTTTAAGGTCGGGCCGAGTTTCGCGCCCTTTGCGCGATGCCATTTCGATCAGCTTGCCGACCCCTTCGATATCGAGAGTGACGAACGGGTCCTTGGCGATAATGCCTTTTTCCACATAAGCACCCAGGAAACGCGCCGCATCGTCGCGGCTGATGCCCAGCGTAGTCTGGGTCAGATCATTGGTTCCGAACGAGAAGAATTCCCCGCTTGCAGCGATTTCGTCGGCAACCAGGGCTGCCCGCGGCAGCTCGATCATGGTGCCAACGCTAAAGGCGATCCGCTCGCCTTTTTCGGCGAACACGACTTCAGCTACCCTGTACAGGGTATCCTTCAGTGATTCGAGTTCACGCGGCAATCCGACCAGCGGGATCATGATTTCGGGACAGACCGCCATGCCCGCCTCGCCCGCGACTTCGAGCGCAGCCTCGAAAATCGCGCGAGCCTGGATTTCGTATATTTCGGGATAGACCACGCCAAGTCGGCAGCCTCGATGCCCCAGCATGGGGTTGGTTTCCGCCAATTCGATTGCGCGATTCCGAACCTGCTCCACGTCAATACCCATCGCCCGCGAAAGCTCGGTGAACTCGCTATCCGTATGCGGCAGAAACTCGTGCAGCGGCGGATCGAGGAGGCGGATGGTGACTGGCAAGCCTTCCATGATCTCGAAGATTCGTCGGAAGTCGGCGCGCTGTTCGGGCAAAAGCTGGTCGAGCGCGGAGCGTCGTTCCTTTTCGCTGTCGGCCAGGATCATCTGCCGCATAGCGAGGATCCGACTTTCATCGAAGAACATGTGCTCGGTTCGGCAAAGCCCGACCCCTTCGGCCCCGAACCGGCGGGCCATTTCGCAATCGAGCGGGGTTTCCGCGTTGGTCCGAACCTTCAGGCGGCGATGCTTGTCAGCCCATGCCATCACCGTTGCGAAATCGCCCGAAAGTTTGGGCTGGATTGTCGGTAGTTCGCCCAGGAACACTTCGCCGGTCGAACCGTCGATCGTAATGAATGCGCCCTCTTCGAGCCGCTGGCCGCCGATCTCGGCGACCCGCGCGACCGGGTCGATCTTGAGACTGGCGGTGCCCGCCACGCATGGCCGGCCCATACCCCGCGCGACCACGGCCGCGTGGCTGGTCATGCCGCCGCGCGCCGTCAGAATGCCGGTTGCGACGTGCATGCCATGGATGTCGTCAGGCGACGTCTCATGCCTGACGAGGATGACCTTCTCTCCAAATTCGGCCCACCGTTCCGCTGTTTCCGCATCGAATACCACACCCCCCGAGGCTGCCCCGGGCGAGGCAGGCAAACCCTTTCCGAGCAGCACCCGCGGCGCATTCGGATCGAGCGAGGGGTGAAGCAACTGGTCGAGCGAGGCCGGGTCGAGGCGGAGCAGCGCGGTCACTTCGTCGACCAGGCTCTCTTCGACCATGTCGACGGCAATCTTGAGCGCGGCCATGGCAGTGCGCTTGCCCGAACGGGTCTGAAGGAGGTAGAGCCTGCCGCGTTCGACTGTGAATTCGATGTCCTGCATGTCGCGATAGTGGCGCTCCAGCAGTTCGAACACCTCAGCAAGTTGAGCATAGGCCTTCGGCATCGCTTCCTGCATTGAGGGAAGCCGCGCACCTGCGGCTTCGCGGGCAGCCCTGGTCAGATACTGGGGCGTGCGGATGCCGGCGACAACATCCTCACCCTGGGCGTTGGCCAGCCATTCGCCGTAGTAGGCCTTCTCGCCGGTTGCAGGGTTGCGGGTAAAGGCGACACCGGTAGCGCTGGTCTCGCCAAGATTTCCGAACACCATGGCCTGGACGTTAACCGCCGTGCCCCAATCTCCGGGGATATCGTTCAGGCGCCGGTAGACCTTGGCTCGCGGTGAGTCCCATGAGAGGAACACCGCCTCGATTGCCGTCCAGAGTTGTTCATGTACATCCTGAGGAAAGGCCGCGCCGTGATGGGCAAGCACGAGATCCTTGAAGGTCGCGATCAGGCCGCGCAGATCGTCCACTCGAAGATCGATATCCTCATCGACGCCGCGATCTTCCTTGATGCGGTCAAGGGCTGCCTCGAATACGCCATGCTCGATTTCGAGCACGACACTGGAATACATCTGGATGAAGCGGCGATAACTGTCGAGCGCGAACCGCTCATCCCCGGAGGACTGGCCCAGGCCGGTGACGGTCGCATCATTGATGCCAAGGTTGAGGATCGTGTCCATCATCCCCGGCATGGATACCCGCGCTCCCGAACGCACCGAGACCAGCAGGGGATCGCGAGGATTGCCGAACGTCTTGCCCGTCGCCCGTTCGACCAGCCCCAAAGCAGCCGAAACCTCATCGCGGATGCGATCAAGTGAAGCTCTGCCGTGGTCAAGATAAGCGAGGCATTCGCCGGCGGAGATCGTGAATCCAGGCGGGACGGGCAGCCCGATCCGCGCCATCTCGGCGAGGTTGGCCCCCTTCCCGCCCAGGACGCGCTTGTCGAGGTCAATCTGACCTGCGACCAGAACGCCGGAACCGAAGGGAAACACACTCGACATTGTTAAATTCCTGAGGTTCAGGTGCAGGTCCAAGGCGGCGCAATTCGATTGGTGCGCCGCCCCAGAAGCGATCTACATTTTGAGAATGGCCTTGATCGCCTTGCCGGTCTTTTCGGTATCCTCGACGGCCTGGTTGATCTGGTCGAGATCATAGAAGGTGCAGAGCTTCTCGAACGGGAACAGCCCGGCCTTCTGCATCGCAATCAGTTGCGGGATGAAGACCTGCGGGGTGCTCGATCCTTCGACTACGCCACGCAACTTGCGGCCAAACAGCATGTTGTTCATGTCTAGCGAAAATTCGGTGCCCAGCTGCGCCCCGCCGACCACTGCGGTTTCACCCATGTTGTGCGTGCTGTCCACCGCCGAGCGCAGCACCGCTGGAATGGCGGTAGTATCCATGGCATAGTCGGCGCCGCCACCGGTCATCGCGACGATCGCTTCCTGAGCGTTGACCGTGTTGGCGTCGATCACATCGGTGGCGCCCAGTTCACGCGCCAGTTCCAAGCGGCCTGCGTTGCGGTCAACCGCGATGATCTTGAGGCAGCCCGAGGCCTTGGCGGCCATCACTGCGCTGAGGCCCACCGACCCGGCCCCGAAGATCGCGATCGAGGAGCCAGGTTCGGGACAAAGCGCATTGAGGATGCTGCCCGCCCCGGTCTGGATGCCGCAGCCCAGTGGGCCCAAAAGTTCGATCTGTGCGTCGTCGGCAACCTTGACGCAGTTGTTTTCCGACGCGATCGAATAGGTCGCGAACGAGGATTGCCCGAAGAAGCAGGCGTTGACCTCTTGGCCGTGGCGGGTAATCGGCGTCGAACCATCCAGGCGGCGGCCCATGAAATTGAGCGGGAACAGGCTCGGACAGTAGGCCTGATGCCCCTTGAGGCACGATGGACAGGTGCCGCAATAGCTGAAGGAGAGCACGACCTTGTCGCCTGGCTTGACAGTGGTCACGCCGCGTCCGACCTTTTCGACAACGCCCGAACCTTCATGGCCCAGCACCGCCGGCAGCGGCGTCGGGTAATATTGATCGCGAACCGTCAGGTCGGTATGACACATGCCAGCTGCAGCAACCTTGACCAGCACTTCGCCGTCGCGCGGATCCTCGATTGAGACGTTATCCAGAACGAATTCACCACCCTGACGCTCAATAATTGCCGCGTATGCGTCCATTATTTCTCTCCCGTTTCCTGATTTCTATTTGATCGAATTTGCTTATGCGAAGAAATAGAGATTCTTGTCCTGCACGACGCGCGCGTCGATATTCAGCTTCCTGCTGAATACCTTGAAGCCGCTGTCTGTTTTCCGCAGCTTGTCTTCGCGTCCCAGCGTGTGCACGTAAACTTCGCTCTGTCGGCGATTGCGGTGCACCAGAACATTGGAGAACACCTCGAATTCAAACGGTGCAATTTCGAATGCTTCGACATTGGTAACGAAATAGCGGATTCGTGATGGCGGATCTTCCATCCATACCTGGCCCGTCAGCAACCGGTCGACCCGCTGCTGCAGCTCGGCATAGTCATCGTTGTAGATTGCGGCATCCCCCGGGGTTGGATCCGGGCGGCGGTCACGTGCAAACCGCTGTTCGTAAACTGGCATCCAGTAATGGATATCTTCGGCGATTACAGTATCGAACCATTGGCGATATTGCTGGTTTTGCAACATCCGCACCTCGGCGGAATAGTGACTGACGATGGCATGATGCAGTTCCATGCCTACGGGCTTGCGTGTTTCGGTCATCTTGCGGTCCAGATTGCTGTCGGGATCAGTCTTGCGGCTCGGCTTGCTTCGCCGACAGACGTTCAGGCCAGAAATTACGGTTGGTCCACATTGCATCCCAGGTATCGTCATTGGCCCGGATGGCGGCCCAATCTGGCGCATCGAGAATTTCTTGCCAGAAACGATAAAAGCCTCGATACGAGGTTTCGCCGATGAAGCTGACCCCGACAATTCCTGGATAGACGGGGTGCGGCCCTTCGCGGTCCTTGCCCATGCTCGAATTCATCCGCCCCTTTCGGGTGATGATACCGTTGTTGTTGTAGGTGGCCGACGACATGTTTTCGCCATCGTCGCTTTCGAGCGTTCCCGCCGTACCAAATGAACGGATCGCTTCGCGCTGGATCGACCGCTTAGTTTCGGTGTCGGCATTCTTCGGCACCATGGTATAGGTCCAGACCTCGATTTCATGCGGCCCGCGCGGATGCCAGATCTTGAAGGTGTTGGTTCCGTAGAGGAACGAACAGTTGGGGAAGATCGACGTATTCCAGTGACCGACATAGAGCCGTTCGCGCTCCGGCCCGAATTTTTCGCGAATTCCGCCCCGCGTCTGCTCGAGATATTTGACGTACCCGTCGCGCTTGACGTGGATCGCAGTCGCCGCATTATCGATCAGGCCAAACCCGTGGCCATGCCGCATGGTGAATTGCAGACCAAGGTCGTCAAACGGCATGTCGGCGCGATTGCCCGACAGGCCAGCCAGCTCGCCCCCGATCATCTGGAGAGCGGCGGCATGCGTCCAGCCCACGTGATACCCATCGCCGACGAAGTTCTCGGTCGGGACTTTCCAATTGCAGGCGAGGGTGCTTTTCAACGGCGGCCCGACCAGTTCCAGACCACCGTCCGGACCGTCCCAGATCGTATCGAGGTACCAGCAGAAGTCCCCCAGATAGTCCTCAAGCGATGGCGCTTCGGGATCATGGCAGCCGAAGATGAAGCCCTTGTAAGTTTCGACCCGGATCGGCGCGAGCCCTAGCTTGGATTTGTCGAGATCGCTGTGATAGCACCGCTCTTCCATCGGAACATCGACGAGCGAACCATCCTGACCGAAAACCCAACCATGATAATTGCACACGAACGCCTTGGCGCTGCCGCTGTCAGCATGACAGATCTGGTTGCCGCGGTGCGTGCAGGAATTGATGAACGCCTTCAGCGAACCGTCCGGCTGCCGCGACAAGATGACACGGTCTTCTGCCATGTACGTCGTAATGAAGTCGCCCGGTTTGGGAACTAGCGAATCATGCCCGAGCATGAGCCAGCATCGCGAGAATATTCGCTCCAGCTCCAGCTGATAGACATCTTGATCCCAGAACACCCGGCGAGACTGGCTCGCACCGGCGTTATCGACGAGTGCCGACGATCCATTCATCGCATCGCTCCCATGCTTTTTGTTACGAGTGCCGCATAGTCGATTCGTGCTATACATGCAACGCGATGCACCATATGCAAAACCTACCGTTGGCGCAAGGACGATTCTCAAGGGGCGTTTGTGGGGAGAATGTTAGGTTGCAAGATGCCGATAGCAACACGTCCAGCATCCTTGGTCTTGGGTCCAGGCTCTGGCAATCACCAGCCCTATTGCTGTGTCTGGCCTCGTTCTTTTGGGCCCTGAATCCGATCGTCGGGCGGGCGGCCAAGGACTTGCTCTCACCTGTGACTCTGGCGTTCTGGCGGTGGGTGGTGGCGCTGGTCTTCGTGCTCCCTTTCGCTTGGCGGCACCTCCGCGACGACCTGCCCGCCATTGTTGGCGGCTGGCGGTTCCTTGGGCTCCTCGGGGCTGTAGGGGTGGGGCTGTTTTCTTTTCTCGTCTATCAAAGCCTGCAGTTCACCACCGCGACCAACAATCTTCTGTTGCAATCGACCATGCCGGTGATGACCCTGCTCATGCCAGTTGTGCTGTTTCGGGAGAGGGTGCGCCCGATCCTCCTCGTTTGCGCACTCCTTTCGATCACCGGAATCGCGTGGATCATGACCAAGGGGCATCCCGACTATCTGCGCTGGGATGCGCTGAACCGAGGCGATCTGCTCGCCATCATTGCGGTTTTTCTCTATTCCGCCTATGCCACCTTCCTGCGCCGCGCACCGGCGATGCACCACCTCAGTTTGCTGGCTGTCCTGTTCGGGGTCGGGATCGCGGCTTTGAGTGTGCCCTATGCCTGGCACCTCTGGTGGGCTGGCCTGACCGTGGCTTCACCTGCTGCGCTCGCATCGCTGCTCTATATCGGGATATTTCCTTCGCTGCTGTCCTACGCGCTGTTCAATCGCGCGGTCGCCTTGGTCGGCTCGGGCCGCGCGGGGGTCTACATGAACCTGCCATCGGTGCTCGGGGTCCTGATGGCCGTACCTCTGCTTGGAGAACGGTTCGCAAAATACCACCTAATCGGTTCGCTGTTGGTGGTTGCATCAATCCTCTTATCGCGTCGGGTCAAGACATAAGGTCAATGAGGCCCTGGCTGCTGCGGCGTATAGCAGAGCAGTCGCGGAATTTATGGTTCGCTCAAAGTCCTTGGCGAGGCGTCGGTTTCGATTGCTCCATGCGAAGTTCCGCTCGACGACCCATCGCCTTGGATGGACGACGAAGCCGGTCTGATCGGCGAATTTCCGGACGATTTCGACGGTCATGGCGGTAGCGTTGCGGACGCGATCGCTGTTGTAGGCGCTGTCGGCGAAGATATGTTCAACGCAAGGGTGGCGCTGGCGCGATTGCTTGAGCAGCGGCACAGCGCCATCGCGATCCTGCACCTCAGCGCTATGGACCAGCAAGGCGAGTGTCCGGCCAGGGCTTGCGGCCAGACAGCGCGCCCATTCGCCTCGTCCAGCGCGTGGCTGGAATTAGGCCGAGATTTGATGAACCGGACGATCTCCTTGGGACTAAAACTGAAGGCGTTGGCACGTCGCTTCCAAGCCGCGCCTTCATGGCGGCGTCGGCGGCGTTGAAGTCATTACAGAGAAGTACACGCGCGAACCGCGCGATGAGCGGACGCGTCGCGGAGCAGGCGCGTCTATTACCCTGGCGTATCCGGCGAGCTGATCGAGGAGCTTCACCACGCCCGCGGCTCCCGTCTCAGCGGGATCGCTCGACGCTTCGCCGGTGACGACTACTGCTACCGAGCGGGCTGCCGGTTTGGCGGACACCGAGATAGGTTCAACCAGGCTACGCCAGCTTCCCGTTCGAAATCTATGGGGCTGAGATAGCCAAGGGTCGAGTGCCGCCGGGTCCCCGCCTTGCGCCTGCTCAGGCGATTGGCGACGGGGCCATGAAGACCGCGCGCGATCGGGGCGAGAGCGCGCGAATGGTAGGAACGATTGGGGAGGCGTCGCGCCAGCTCGTCGCAGATCTGATCAAGACGGGGGATCGATGGACAATGAAATCGGCTGCGTGCCTCCGGCGCCGGAGGCACGCGATAAGAACCGCCGCCGCTAATTGCATCGAGAGGACCGCAATTGGCTATGCTGATATCAAAGCATATTTCAGAGCCCGATCCGAAAGTTGTTGAGCAATACCAGCATGTTGTGATTCACGCCTCTTTGCGACAAGAAGGAGTGGATGGTGGCATGGACTGGTATTGCCCGGCGTGAGCATAGTCGGGAAGGTTTGCGATATCCATCGGATATGACGGACACGGAGTGGGTGCTGGCAGCACCTTTCGTTCCACCGGCGAGGCGAGGTGGCCGACGCCGGACTACCGACATGCGCGAGGTTCTGAACGCGATGCTGTACATCGCGGCAAGCGGGTGGGCGTGGCGGCTTCTGCCGAAGTGCTTTCCTCCGGTATCGACGGTGCGGCGCTATTTCTATGCCTGGCGCGATGCCGGTCTGTTCGACGCGATCAACACGGTGCTGGTCATGAACCTGCGGGAAATCGAAGGGCGTGAAGCTTCGCCCAGCGCCGGAGTGATCGACAGCCAATCGGTCAAGACCACCGAAAGTGGCGGAATCTCGGGCTATGACGCGGGCAAAAAGGTGAAAGGCCGGAAGCGACATATCCTGACGGACACCTGCGGCTTCCTCATCTTCATCCTCGTACATGCCGCCGATATTCAGGACCGAGATGGGGCCGTCGATGTGCTGGCAGCCATTCGCAAACGGTTTCCCTGGCTGCGACACATCTTTGCCGATGGCGGTTACGCAGGCGATAAGCTACGATCCGCCTTGGTTGGCATGGGCAAATGGACGATCGAAATCATCAAGCGATCGGACAAGGCGAAAGGCTTTCAGGTGCTGCCCCGCAGATGGGTGGTCGAACGGACTTTTGCCTGGCTCGGGCGCTGTCGTCGGCTCGCAAAAGACTGGGAGCGATCCATAGCCTCGTCCACCGCTTGGGCCCTCGTCGCCTCAATCCGCATGCTCACGCGCAGAACCGCAAGGCTTTGTCAGAATTGAGAAACTTCCGAATCCGGCTCTTAATCCCGACGCTCACCGTGGTACCGCTGCCTTGGATGTCAAATCCTCACAGTGCAAGGTTCGCGCGGCAATTAGTCTGTCGCGAGTTCGATTGTCGCTGTCTACCCGCCCCATACCAGCAGGTAAACGCCTTGACCTGACGCACTCAACTGGCCCGGTCGGACATCAGTGATATGCGCGCGAACAACTAAATTACCTACCCGCTTATTATCGACCGCACGAGCGATCTTTGAGAGAAGCTTGTCATGGTCGAGGATAGTCAGCGATAACGGGTATGGCGAAAAGAATGCGACCATGTCCGAGCTGGGTGCGCGTCATGTCGCTGAGCTGCTGGCGCTGCGGATCAGGCGGCCGATCGCCGACAAAGGTCTGCCCCCCGCCGTCACGCGCCGGGCCGATTTACCCAGATTAGACCCAAAAAGGGAACCGTTCCGTTTCCTTATCGTTTGAGCCGTTGATCTTGGTCAATGTCTAACAAAACCAACGGATGATTTCGATGAAGATTGCGATATTTGCCGCGCTGCTTACCCTGGCGCCAGTTCCGGTGTTGGCTCAGGCTGTTTCGCCGGCGACTTCGGGAACGATGACCAGCGCCGACATCGGCGTCTCGCCGATCGCAAGCCAGAGTGGACCCAACTACGTGCTCGCCGCGGCCGACGCCAATCTTTACCAGATCAAGGCGTCGCAGCTCGCCGCGACGCGCGCGCAGCGTGATGACGTCAAGGCCTATGCGAAGCGCGTTCTGGCAGAGACGCAAAGTAGCCACAAAGCGCTGCTGGCGGCGTTGAAGAACGATCAGCGCACGATCAAGGCGCCGTCCTCGACCCTTTCCGCCGACCGCGCTGCCCTCCTCAAGCTGCTCCAGAAGGCGCCGAAGAGCGCTTTCGACAACCTCTATCTCACCCAGTCGGCGCAGGTTCAGCAGGATACCTGGGCGGTGCATAAGGGTTACGCACAGGACGGAACCGACCCGGCGCTGCAGCAGGTCGCCGGTACCGCGGTCCCGGTGCTGGAGAACGAGCTCGCCACCGGCAAGTCGCTGACCCCCACCGGGCTTGCAGGATAGGTGATACCCGCCGGGCCAGGTCGACGCAGCCCCCCAGACCTGGTCCGGCACCTGTTTACTGCCATTGATGCTGCGGTTGTAGCCGGCGGCATTGCTCGCCTGATCCGGCCAGCAGAGATGCTCCATCACTGTCAGCAGCCGTAACGGCCGATACGTTTGCTGCCCCAGTAAGCATTCGCCAGGTTGGGCCTGAGATCTTCGAAAAGCGCTTGCGCGAGAGCACGTCCCTCTTCGGTGAGCGAGGAGAGCTTCTGCCGACGATTGCGCTCCCCGACACGCCCGCAAGGTCACCATCGCTGATGGTGTGGCTGCGCGGCGACATTTACGATGGCCGGTTCAGCGGCAACTATGATGGCCGGTAGGATCGGTTGTCTGGCCTGATCGCAGGGAGGGGCGGAGCCCCGACCGGAGAGCAGGCCAGACAACCGATGGCGATCTTTTCTCCCCTGGGCGGGAGTGCGGATCGGGCTGCGGCGAGCGGTGGTATCGGAACACTCATCGAACATTGAAGCGATGGGTTGCGATGCCGGGCCACCACCTTTCCGATCAGCAGGTATTTCTTTTCATGGTTGAACGTCGCCATCACACCCAGTCCGTTGCGGCCGCCAAGGCCGGTATTAGCGAGCGTAGCGCACGCCGGATCGAGAACGATCCGCGCTTGCCTTCCCAGAAGAAGCAGGGACGCCATTGGCGCACCCGCGCCGATCCTCTTGAGCCTTTCTGGCCCCGTATCGAGGAGTTGCTCAAGATCGACGGCATTCTCGCCGTCACCATCTTCGAGACGCTACAGGACGAGTTTGGCGAAGAGGCCGTTCCCGACAGGATCAGGCGCACGCTCGAACGTCGGATTGCCCGCTGGCGGGCGCTGCATGGCGAGGAGAAGGAGATATTCTTCCCGCAGCGCCACGAGAGCGGGCGGCAGGGCCTATCGGATTTCACGGTCTGCGACGACCTGAAGGTCACCATCACCGGCGAGCCTTTCGCCCACCGGCTCTATCATTTCCGCCTGGCCTGCAGTGGCTGGGAGCATGCCGCTGTCGTACTGGGGGGCGAGAGCTTTGCCGCCCTGTCCGAGCATCTGCAGGATGCGCTGTGGAAGCTGGGCGGCGTCCCGGTCGAGCACCGCAGCGATTCCCTGTCCGCTGCCTACAAGAACCTCGACGCCGATGCGCAGCGGGATTTCACCCGCAGCTACGACGACCTTTGCCGTCATTACGGCATGATCGCGACCCGCAACAACCGCGGCGAGGCCCACGAGAACGGCTCGATCGAAGGCCCTCATGGCCATCTCAAGCGACGCCTCGACCAAGCCCTGCGTCGCCGGGGCAGCCGGGACTTCGACAGCCTCGGCGCCTGGCGCGATTTTGTAGAAGCCGAAGTCGCCAAGCAGAACCGCCGCAAGGCCAGGCTCGTCGACGAGGAACGCCGCCTGCTGGGACGCCTGCCAGCACACCGCACCACAGACTTTGCCATGATCGCGGTTGATGTCAGCCGTAACGGCACCGTTCCTATCGACAGGGTCATCTATTCGGTCCCCTCCCGCCTGGTCGGTCGTCGGCTGCACGCCCATCTCTTCGATGACCGCATCGATCTATTCCTCGGCCCCGACAAGGTGATGACCACCCCACGGGTCCGTATGCCGCATCCCCAAAGAGGCCACCAGATCGATTTTCGCCACATGATCGCCAACCTGAGGCGCAAGCCCGGGGCATTGCGGAACCTGGTATACCGCGACGCCCTGTTCCCCGCCCACGCCTACAGGCGGGCATGGCAAGCCTTCGACGACCAGCTTGATGCCCACCAAGCCTGCCGTGACACCGTCGCCCTGCTCGATATCGCGGCAAGAGGAGATTGTGTCGACGCGCTGGCTCTGCGCATCGACGCGGCACTCGATGCTGGTCGTCTCCCCGATGTCACCGCGCTCAGGCAGGAGTTTCTTCCGACCCTTCGAGCCAGGCACGAGGTGACGATCCCACCACCGGATCCGCGCGGATATAACAGCCTGCTTACCAGCATGGAGTTGCGCTGATGACCCGGACCAAGGATCAAGCCGCAGCCGTGCTGCCCACCATGCTCAAGGCCCTGCGCCTGCCCAGCATCAACCGCAACTGGAAGCGGCTTACCGATACCGCCGATCGGGATGGATGGCCTGCTGTTCAACTGCTCGCCTCGCTTCTCGAGATCGAGATGGCCGAACGCACCACGCGGCGTATCCAGCGGCATCGGGACCAGTCCGGCCTGTCAGCAGGCAAGACCTTCGCCACCTTCGATTTCGACGCTGCCCCTGGTGTGCGCAAACCCCATCTGCTCTCGCTCGCAACAGGCGATGGTTGGATCGACAATGGGGGCAACCTGTTGTTCTTCGGACAGTCGGGCACCGGCAAGACGCACGCCATCTCGGCGATCAGCCATACGCTTATCGATACTGGGCGCCGGGTCCTGTTCTGCTCCACCACCGATATGGTCCAGAAACTTCAGGCTGCGCGCCGCGATCTCAGTCTGCCCTCCATGCTCGACAAACTCGACAAGTACGACCTCATCGTGCTCGACGATCTGTCCTATGTCCGCAAGGATCAGGTCGAGACCAGCGCCCTGTTCGAGCTCATCGCCCATCGCTACGAGCGCCATTCGATCGCGATCACCGCCAACCAGCCATTTTCCGCTTGGGACAACGTTTTTCCAGATCCCGCCATGAGTGTCGCCGCCATCGACCGCCTCGTTCACCACTCAACCATCATCGAGATGAACGGCGAGAGCTACCGAAAACGCTCCGCCATCAGTCGCATCGAACCAGCCAATAATCACCCAACCGGCCCGGCATCGGACCGGCCATCGTAATTGTCGCCAACCTCGCGTCCAGGGAGCATTCCGCATAAGGCATTGCGACACCAGGTAATTGTCGCCACCGTCAATTACTCCCGCAATGCCACAGCTGCCTTCACCACCGGCGCCAGCGACAATTACCAACATCCGGTTGCCCAAGGCCCGTTGCCACTACAAGGCTCGCGTGATACCCAAATCCCACCACTCGGTGCGGCCGCTTACCGGCCATCATAATTGACGCCAACCGGCCTCCGTAAATGTCGCCCTACAATCCGTCGCCAAGGCCCGCAGATCGAGCCGCTGCCAATACCGCGTAGTCCCGCGGATGGAGCGAGATCATAGCCGCCACCTTCGACCAGGCGAAACCTATAGTCGTCGAATGGCTTGCACGATGGATCGGGTCGGCGGCGTACAGTCGGCCCTCCTCGAACGCATCAACCCAATCTCTCGGATAGTTGACAAGGCGAACGGCTGTGCCTGCCGGGTTCAGCAAGTCGATGTGATGCACGAGCGCGAAATAGCGGAAACCCATCGCTGCCGTGATTTCTTCGACAGCCTGTAGGAGAGCGTGAGAGGTCGAAGCGGCGCGGGCCACAGCGCAGAACGCCTGCACTTCGGCAAGGGTGATCATAAGCCGCCGATCTACTTGCTACACGAGAGCCTCAATATTGAGATGTCCGTCGCGGACGGCGCGAAGCACGAGTTGGGTCCGACGGCGGACGCCATAACGTCGGCGCGCGCCTTCGACATATTCGTGCACAGTGTCGCGGCTCAGACCCAGAATTTGTCCGATCTCCCAGTCGCTTTTGCCCTGTGCCACCAGATCAATGCAGTCGATCTGGCGTGGGCTGAGCGCTATCGGCACGTTTGCCAATTCATCGGGACCGAGAAGGGTTCGAGCCTGATCGAACGCGACCGTCCCAATCAATCGGGCAGCGAGAAGGTCTGGGCTTGAAATTTTGTCATCACCTCGACGCGCTATGGTGAACATCGCATCCGGCTCGTCGCGCATCCGGATCGGCATGGTGAACCCAGATGCCAGTCCATGTGCGCGACCCCGTTCAAGGATCGAACGCTGGCGAGCATTGGGCGATATATAATCGCCGATATGATCCCAGGTAAGCCCGGAGACGGTCTTGGCGCACGCGGCGTGGACCGGATCGTCAAGATGGAGGCGCGCGTCTATTACCTCCTCGACCCAGCGCGCCGGATAGGTGGTTATCAGCAGGGCTTTGCGGGTGGTGCGTTTCAGGTCGACATTGTGCACCAATGCAAACCAGCGGAATCCGAACTGACGCACAATCGCATCGAGCAAGGATTTGAGCTGATCGAGCGTCGTCGCCTGCCGGCATTCGGCTTCGAACGCGGTGATATCGCCCAAGCGGCCGGCATCT
>NZ_AYOY01000080.1 GCF_000508185.1 Sphingobium sp. C100
CGGCCCGCCCGCCAGCGGCGCGCCTTCAGCCAGCACCACCGAATCGCCCCCGCCCTTGCGCGCGGTCGCAAAGGCCACCAGCGCCCAATAGCTTTGCGTCACCAAGGCGGCGCCCTCGCCAGAGCCGTAGAGCCACTGCATCCCGGCCGGCGGGCTGGCTGCCGGCGGCGCAACGGATGGTGTCGTCGGCCCCGTCGCGTTCGTCGTCGCACAGGCCGCCAGGGGCAGCAAAAGCAATGCCGTGCTCCTGCGCAAGCGGGAGCCCAGAATGATAGCACGCGACGTCCGACCCTGGACTCCTGCTTGCGCAGGAGCACCGCCCGGCGTCATCGCCTTGCGCAGCATCACGCCGCCTCCCGCTCCCTCACGGTGCGGAACTCGATCTTCTTGTCATAGGGCGCGCCCACGATCATGCGCTTCACATAGATGCCGGGCAAATGGATGCAGTCCGGGTCCAGGCTGCCGGTCGGCACGATCTCCTCGACTTCCGCGATGCAGATTTTCGCAGCAGTGGCCATCGGCGCGTTGAAGTTGCGCGCGGTCTTGCGAAAGACCAGGTTGCCGCTCTCGTCGGCCTTCCAGCCTTTGACCACGGCAATGTCGGCGAAGATGCCGCGCTCCAATATATAATCCTGCCCGTCGAAATTCTTGACTTCCTTGCCCTCGGCCACCTGCGTGCCGACGCCGGTCTTGGTGTAGAAGCCGGGAATGCCCGCGCCGCCCGCGCGACACCGCTCGGCCAGCGTTCCCTGGGGGCAGAATTCCACCTCCAGCTCGCCCGCCAGAAACTGCCGCTCGAATTCCTTATTCTCGCCGACATAGGAGGAGATCATCTTCCTGACCTGTCGGGTGCGCAACAGCTTGCCCAGCCCTTCGCCATCGATGCCGGCATTGTTGCTCGCGATGGTGAGGTCTTTCACGCCCGAATCGCGGATCGCGTCGATCAACCGTTCGGGGATGCCGCACAGGCCGAAACCGCCCGCGCAAATATGCATCCCGTCGAAAAGGAGCCCCTCCAGCGCCGTTGCCGCATCGGGGTAGAGCTTGTTCGCCATCGCCTGTTTCCTCTTCCGTCTTTCCCCCCGCCATAGGCAGGGCGCGCCATCGGGTCAATTTGCTGCGATGGCAAAAAACTCAGATCAACCCGGCAAGCGGACTGGAAGGATCGGCATACATGCGCTTGCCCATGCGGCCGGCGCGATAGGCCATGCGGCCCGCTTCCACGCCCGCCTTCATCGCGGCGGCCATCAGCACCGGGTCTTTCGCTTCCGCGATGGCGGTGTTCATCAGCACGCCGGTGCAGCCCAATTCCATCGCCTGCGCCGCTTCCGACGCCGTGCCCACGCCCGCATCGACCAGCACCGGCAGGCTGGTGCCCTCCACGATCAGGCGGATCGTCACCCGGTTCTGGATGCCAAGGCCGGACCCGATCGGCGCGCCCAGCGGCATGATCGCGACCGCGCCCGCATCCTCCAGCCGCTTGGCGGCAATCGGATCGTCGACGCAATAGACCATCGGCTTGAAGCCTTCCTTGGCCAGCACTTCGGTCGCCCGCAGCGTCTCGACCATGTCGGGATAGAGGGTGCGCGCCTCGCCCAGCACTTCCAGCTTGACCAGCTCCCATCCGCCCGCCTCCCGCGCCAGCCGCAGGGTGCGGATCGCCTCCTCCCCGGTGAAGCAGCCCGCCGTATTGGGCAGGTAGGTGACTTTCTTCGGGTCGATATAGTCGGTCAGCATCGGCGCCTTGGGGTCGCTCACATTGACGCGGCGCACCGCCACGGTGACGATCTCCGCCCCCGACGCGGCCAGAGCGGCGGCATTTTGCTCGAAACTCTTATATTTGCCCGTGCCCACGATCAGGCGCGACCGGAACGTCTTCCCCGCCACGCTCCAGCTATCGTCGTCGTGCCGCGCGACATCGCCGCCGCCGACGAAATGCACGATCTCCAGTTCGTCGCCATCCTCGACGCACACCTGCGCCAGGGTCGAACGCGGCACGACCTCCAGATTGCGCTCCACCGCCACCTTTTCCGGCACGAAGCCCAGTTCGCTCGCCAATTCCGCGAGGGTCAGCCCTTCGCGGACGCGGCGATGTTCGCCATTGATGCGGATGGAAATGGTGCCGTCTATGCTCACAATGCTTTCCCGGTTGGAAGTGTCTCGACTAAGCGCGACAGGAAGGGCTAAGGATCGTGCCGCATATAGGGGCGGCCC
This sequence comes from Sphingobium sp. C100, assembly GCF_000508185.1. GTDB lineage: Bacteria > Pseudomonadota > Alphaproteobacteria > Sphingomonadales > Sphingomonadaceae > Sphingobium. The sequence goes on from NZ_AYOY01000080.1 coordinate 2,215, forward strand.
TGCCCCGGCCGCAACATAAAGAAGGGGTATCGCCTTGGCCGACGCACGCAAAATCTATGTGCTGAACGGACCCAATCTCAACCTGCTCGGCACCCGCGAGCCAGAGATTTACGGCTATGACACGCTGGACGACATCGCCGGACGCATGGAGGACGCCGCCAACCGCGCCCATGTGGAAATCGACTTTCGCCAGTCCAACCATGAAGGGCATCTGATCGACTGGGTGCACGAAGCCCATCAGGAAGGCGCCCACGCCATCATCATGAACCCCGGCGGCCTCACCCATACATCGGTGGCGCTGCATGACGCGATCAAGGCGGTGAGCGTGCCGGTGATCGAAATTCACCTGTCCAACCCGCACGCGCGCGAAGCTTTCCGCCATAAAAGCTATGTCGGCATGGCGGCGCGCGGGACGATCGCGGGTTTTGGCCCGCTCTCCTATATGCTGGCGCTCGAAGCCGCGCTCGAACTGTAGCTCGCCGCACGAAAGTTGCGCTTTGCCGTAAATACGCATAGGCGCGGGCGCAACGAACGACATTCACCGGCCAGGGATTTCACATGACCGACAAACAAGAAAAGGGCGCAATGCAGGTGGACGTGCAGTTGGTGCGGGATCTCGCCGCCCTGCTCGATGACACCAACCTTACGGAAATCGAGGTGGAGGACGGCGACCGCAAGATCCGCGTCGCGCGCAAGGCCGCC
>NZ_AYOY01000081.1 GCF_000508185.1 Sphingobium sp. C100
GCCGTAGCCGTCCGGTTGGTTCCGCCTGCCTGATAGCGCGATAATCTCTTAAGAGACGGTCATAGCGACGTCGCTAACGACGTCTCATGATTGAGGTTTGCGATGCGGGCGGAGATACTGGGTCAGGAACGGCGGCGCCGGTGGACTGATCAGCAGAAGGTGCAGATCGTCGGATCCATCGGCGTCAATGGCGCGACGCTGGCGGATGTGGCCCGCCGCCACGAGGTAACCCGACAGCAGATTTATACATGGCGCCATGACCTGAAGAAGCGTGGGCTATTGCTGGCTGCGGCTGAACCGGTCTTCCTCTCGGTGGGCATGCCTACCGTTCGAGGCGCTGAACTTGCCTACAACGTCAGCCCAGGTGCGACGTCGACGATCGAGTTGCGCCTGGCACAGAACCGGACTTTGCGCTTCGATAGTGACATTGAGGCCGTCACCTTGACCCAACTCATCCGATTGGTTGAGGCGGCGTGATCGGACCAGGAACCGGCGTTCGGGTTTATCTGGCCTGCGGCGTCACTGACATGCGCAAAGGCATTTCCGGCCTTGCTCAGCTGGCCCAGACGACGCTGCGACAGAATCCAACTGGCGGGGCCGTTTTCGCTTTTCGAGGACGACGCGGTGACAGAGTGAAGCTACTTTACTGGGATGGCCAGGGGTTTTGCCTGTACTACAAGGTCTTGCAGCGGGGCCGTTTTCCTTGGCCCTCTGCGGCAGACGGAACCGCACGATTGACGTCAGCGCAGCTCGCGATGCTCTGGGAAGGCATTGACTGGAGGCGCCCGGATTGGGGTGCGCCGCCGGCCCACGTGGGCTGATTTTCTTACCGAATCTGCCTGTTTTTGTGGATTTTCCTGCTGCTCGTTGGTAAAAAGGATCATGCTGAACGCAGCGCAAAATCTTCCCGAAGACCCGGCTTTGCTGAAGGCTATGATCGCCGATTTGCAGGCTGAAAACGCGAAGTTGACGGCAGCGGTCCGTGCACACGATCTGGTGGTTCAGGCCCTGCGTCTGCGGATTGCCAAACTGAAGAAGCAGGCCTTCGGCAAGTCCTCGGAGAAGATCGAACGCGAGATCGAGCAGCTGGAACTGGCGCTGGAGGATATTCTGGTCGCCGCGGCACAGACCGTTGCGTTGACGAGTGATGTCAACGAGGATGAGGAGCCCGCAGCTCCCGTCAGCGCACGTGGCAAAGCCCGGCGCCCGCGCGTTGCGACGGACACGCCGCGCGAGCGCAACGAACTCGACCCGGGCAGCGCCTGTCCCGATTGCGGGGGCGAGTTACGCCTCGTCGGCGAGGACGTGAGCGAAATCCTTGAGATGATCACGGCCAAGCTGAAAGTGATCGAGGTGGCGCGTCCGAAGAAATCTTGCCGCTGCTGCGAGAAGATGGTGCAGGTGCCGGCCCCGAGCCGCCCGATCCCCGGCAGCATGGCCGGAAGCAGCCTGCTTGCTTACGTGCTCGTCTCAAAGTTCGACGATCACTTGCCGCTGTACCGGCAGAATGAGATTCTTGCCCGCATGGGTGCCGACATTCCCCGCAGCACGCTGGCTGACTGGTGTGGCAAGGCAATGCGAACCCTGCTGCCCTTGATCGAGCGTATTGAGAGCTCGGTTCTGGCCAGCGACGTTATCCATGCCGATGATACACCGATCCAGGTACTGGATCACACGAGGAGGGCCAAAGGGCTTGGCAAGGGTGTGAGGCAAGGAAGGATCTGGGGTTATGTCTGCGATCAACGTCCGTGGAACGGGCCGCAGCCGCCAGGTGTGGTCTATCGCTTCGCTCCCAACTGGAAGGCGGAGCATGTGCAGAACCACCTTTGCAATGCGAGCGGTATTCTCCAGGCCGACGCCTACAAGGGATATACAAAGCTGTACGAAACCGGCGCGGATGGCACACCGCGGTTCCGGGAGGCTGCCTGCTTCGCCCATTGGCGGCGTGACTTCCATGACATCTGGAAAGCGAACAAATCCCAGATCGCGCGGGAGGCCCTCGATCGTATCGGCCAGTTGTATGACATCGAGCGCGAAATCGCCGGCAAACCTGCCGATGTTCGGCGCGCCGTGCGCCAGGAGCATAGCAAGCCCAAGCACGAGGCATTGCGCGCATGGGCCGAGCAGCAACTTACCCGCATCCCGGTCAAGGGCGACCTGGCCAGCGCCTTTCGTTATGGTCTGGGCCGCTGGCCGGCCTTCTCACTGTTCATCGAAGATGGGCGCGTCGCCATCGACAACAATGCCGCTGAGCGAGCCGTAAGGCCCATTGGTCTGGGACGACGCAACTGGCTCTTCGCCGGCGCCGACACAGGCGCCGAAACGCTGGCACGGGCCATGACACTTATCGAAAGTGCCAAGATGAACGGCTTGGATCCGCAAGCTTACCTCGCTGATGTGCTCGACCGTATCCACGACCACAAGATCAACCGCATCGACGAATTGTTGCCTTGGAAATGGACGCCGATGAGTGCGCAGCAAGCCCTCGCAGCCTGATGGCCACGATCACGCACGTGCGTACCTTGGACTATGCCGCCAAAATGCTCGGCGAGGACGTGGAGCTGCTGGAAGCCATCGTCTGGAATGGCGACAATCTGACATACGGCACCATCATCAGTGTCTACACTGGCTCGGACCAAGCGAGCACCGCGCTAACCGACGACGGCGTCGAAGAACTGAGCGACATGCTCAGAGATGCACGTCGCACCACCGAGACCTGGCACGGCTTTCTCGATGACTTCGTCGATGATCCCGAGCTCGCCGCCCGCTTCAAGGCCCAAACGCCGCGGTAACAATCGGACGGTTACGA
>NZ_AYOY01000082.1 GCF_000508185.1 Sphingobium sp. C100
TACCTGTTGCGGTTTTGTCCTCAAGGATGCTATAATTCGATTCAGATGAATATAACAAAGCAAAAAACTCCTTCTGCGCTAGTTCTCTAGCATTCTATTATTTAAGATTCGACACCTTAATAATAGCAGATGGAGTTTTGTGCTGTCAAAATGCCTTTAAAGCCTTGACACCATTGAATTTAGCGCACTTTTTCAAAATGACAATGTTTCTATATGTATCAAGATAAGAAGAGACACGATTCTGACTCCGTCAAAATCGCCCAAAAAGCTGGCGGAACCGCCATCTTTTTAAAAACCAAAACATCAAAACCTAAAAGACCAAAGAATAAACCAAATTTCCCCGCAGGGGGAGAATTTTTTTCATTTTTTGACCTATATACACAAAAGTAGTGCCTAGAATAAATTCTAAGCACTACTCTCTTAATATCATCAATCAATCTTAATAGATTTAATTATAATTTTTTTATGTTTACCCACTAATGCCTTTGATGTTCTGCTGTAAACACTAAAGCTTGTCGGAACATATTCTATATGTTCAATTGATTTTTTCTTTCTAAGCTCTAATACAAAAGCCAACTTCGAACCATTTTTTTGAAAAATAAGATCGATTTTTCTTCTCTTAAATGGACTATCCATAGATGAGTGTATAGCTCGAACTTCACAGTTATAATCATATAACATGCTATATAAATAAGGCATAGATTCTATCCTAGACCTATACTCCTTAAATGTACCATTATCAGCTTTTTTCAAAAACTCAATATCCCAAGCTCCACATTTTAAAAGATCATACTGTTTAGAAGGTTGTTTCACATGAATATTATTCCAATACTGTAATCCCATAAGATGGGGTAACTGATTAGCATTGAAATCAATCGTAAAAGAACTGAGTATAATATCTTCAGTAGTATATTGAAACTTCTTATTAGCTATGTACTTATCAAAAAACAATACGAATTCATGTAGATTCATAGACTCATCTTTAAAGCCATCAAAAGTGGATGCCCAGGTTTCCGTATACATTTTTTTCTCCTAAAAAAAGAGTCTGACAAATTTGTCAGACCCTCTGAAATTTCAATGTAAAATATAGGTAGTCCCGTACTAAGCCTTAGGGAGATGGCGGCCGCAATATTTTTTTTCATTTCTCAAAAGAAATGCCGTTGCGTCGGAGCAAGTCACCTACGCTAACTCGCTATAATAATCATACCACCAACAAACACCTCTGTAAATATAACATTGAAAAATCATTATATAATTAACCAAACAAGACTATATTATTCAAAAAAAATTTTTTTTCTTAGGCTCTATAAAAAATCCTTCAGACAATTCCTTTTGGATTCCTAAAAACACTGCTCTAAAGGTTAACTCCTACAAAAAAAGTAGACCTTAAACGGTCTACCCAGTGACTTTACTTATGCTCCTGTTGCATTTCTCACAGCTAATTGAACTCCCTCATCATGAAAGATTGATTTAGTCGCATTTCTCACTGCAAAGTCAGACTCATTCACCTTTGGCACAGTAGCTGAGAAACTAATAGCTACAGCTGCGATGCACAAAACAGATAAAGCCATTTTCTTAATAGTCATACAAACAGTCGCCCCTTCGGATTTGTTTTTGAGCGTACACCATTTGTTGATAGAAATATACAGAATCCTCCATACGCCCAACTCCAGTATAAAATTCAGCGACTTCAAGTGCCAACTCTTCCAAATATGGATAACCTCTTGCATGATCAAAATTCTTCAGTAACTCCACAAGACCAACGTAATCAGCCTCTACATACAACTTTTTCAAGAAATCAAACAGATGTTGGTACAACTCGTCCTTTCCCCTTATAAAATCAAAGCCTTTATTCAAAAACTCAACAGCCGTCTCATAAAGACCCGTTTTGAAATAAACCAACGCACATTGATAATAAGCTATTTTCAAGTGATCATGCTTTATGCTCGTTAGATACGGCAATGAATCTGTCAAAACTGCTAAGGCTTCATCATACTTTTGAGATCGTTGATAACAGTTACCCATGTTTAATAGACAGGTAGAAATCATAAATTTGTCTTTGATGTCTTTGGCTTTGGATAAAGCATCTTTCAGATGTGGCAAAGATTTTTCATAGCTCTGTAGATCATCATAATTTCCTGAAATAACAAAATGGCAATGAATTTCTCGTTTTATGTATCTTGCATCAGCTCTATAAGCATCATGAGCCAGCATAATGTAATACATAGACATATGAGTTTGTTTCATATGATGAAAAATCTCTGCCATCTTGTAATAGAACTCTGCGCGCTCTAATTCATCTATGACTTTGTCTAGCTTCTTTTCAGCATAGCGATAAAAAGTAATGGCCTTTATATAATCACCTTGTGAGAACTCATACATCCCTCGAAAGAAATTGAAATAGTACTCGAGAATTCCAGTCATCTTTTTACCTTGTCCTTCAACCGCCCGTAAGTACTCAGCTTTGTTGACTTTCTGCTCAACTGGATTCACATATTCCAACATCTGCTGATGTCGAAATTCCATTAGTTGAAAATAAAGAACAGCTTGCTCATCTTCTTCCATCACATCAAGTTCTCGCCTAATCTCGGTCCGAAGCATTTCCGCATCTGTCACATTGAATTTTTTGATATGTCGATACCACTCATTTATCTTTTGCCCAACCTCCGCAGAAGATACAGCTGCCATTCATACATCCCCCTTATTTTTTGCCGTTTTATGTTAAATCCTAGCATATGAAATACGGCTATAACGTGCTTGTGTTTCCAGTTTTGAAAATTTTCGGTATCT
>NZ_AYOY01000083.1 GCF_000508185.1 Sphingobium sp. C100
GGCGGCCTGCCGCTGCTGAAGCCGATGAGCCAGGTCGCGGGCCGCATGGCGATCCAGGCCGGCGCCACCGCGCTGGAAAAGGCGCATGGCGGGCGCGGCGTGCTGCTGGGCGGGGTGCCGGGCGTGCTGCCGGCCAAGGTCGCCGTGATCGGCGGCGGCGTCGTCGGCTTCAACGCGGCGCAGATGGCGGCCGGCCTGGGCGCCGACGTGACCATCCTCGACCGCAGCCCCGAAGTGCTCGAAAAGCTGGGCATGTATTTCGAAGCGCGGGCCAAGACCCGCTTTTCGAACAAGGCCAACCTCGCCGAATGCGTGGCGGAGGCCGACCTGGTGATCGGCGCCGTGCTGATCCCCGGCGCCGCCGCGCCCAAGCTGGTGACGGCCGAAATGCTCAAGACCATGAAGAAGGGCGCGGTGCTGGTCGACGTCGCCATCGACCAGGGCGGCTGTTTCGAAACCAGCCACGCCACCACCCATGCCGACCCCACCTATATCATCGACGATGTCGTCCATTATTGCGTCGCCAACATGCCCGGCGCGGTCGCGCGCACCAGCACCTATGCGCTTAACAATGTGACATTGCCCCATGCGCTGCGCATCGCCGAACTGGGCTGGAAGGAAGCGCTGCGCCGCGACCCCCATCTGCGCGCGGGCCTGAATGTGTGGAACGGCAAGGTCACCTATCAGGCGGTCGCCGACGATCTGGGCCTGCCCTACAGCCCGGCGGAAGACGCGATCGCCTGATCGCGCATCCCCGGTTTCCCGGCGCTCCGGCAGGCGCCGGACCCAAGCGGCGCCAGTCCCTTCCCTGGGGACTGGCGCCCTTTATTTTTTCGGCTCCCGGCCACGCAGCGGCGGGGATTGTTGCCACATTGCATCCGACCGGAGAGAAGCGGTTGCGGGTTCGCGCCCCTCGTTCGTCTAGCTGGCTGGGGGACATGACCACATGCCCCCCATGCATCCTGGTTCCGCCGAAGAGAGGCATGGTTTAACGTCATGGTCGATTTCCCCACATTCGCCGCCTTGATCCGACAAGGCGAAAGCATCAACATGCGCGCTGGCCGCACTGGGCAGGAAGGGGCGCGGTAATGCAGGGCGATCTGATGACCTGGCTGGTTCCGCTTCTCGCCATGCTGTGCGCGGGCCTGTTCGCCGGCTTTGCGGCCGGCATTTTCGGGATTGGCGGCGGTTTCGTCGTCGTGCCCGCATTGTTCGTCGTGCTGCCCCTGCTGGGCGGCACCCATGACGCCATCGCCCATGTGGCGATCGGCACGTCGGCGGCGACGATCATCGTCACGTCGATCCGGTCGCTGCTGGCGCACGCCAAGCGCGGCGCGGTGGAGTTTGAGGTGCTCAAGGCCTGGGCGCCGTGGATCATCCTGGGCGATGGCGTGGGCGTGCTGCTCGCCGGCCATGTCGATGGCCGCATCCTGACCATGATCTTTGCGGTCGGCGTATTCCTGATGTCGCTCAATTTCCTGCTGCCCAAGATCGGCGGCAAGGTGATCAGCGACACCATGCCGTCGGGCGTGGCGCGGGTCGGCATTGCGGGTGGCCTTGGCACCTTTTCGGCGCTGCTGGGCATTGGCGGCGGCACGATCGCGATCATGGTGATGACGCTGTGCGGCCGGTCGATCCACCGCGCCATCGCCACCGCTTCGGGCATCGGCACGCTGATCGCCATCCCCAGCGCCATCGGTTTCGTGCTGATCGGGCTGAAGGAGCCGGGCCTGCCCTGGGGGTCGCTGGGCTATGTCAACGTGCCCGCCACGCTGGCGATCGCGTCCATGTCGATCCTGACGGCCCCGGTCGGCGTTGCGGTAGCGCACGCCATGCCGGCCGCGCCGCTCAAGAAGGTGTTCGGCATCTACCTGATCATCATCGCCTTCGTGATGCTCCGCAACGCGGTGAAGATGTAAGCGCAGGAGACAGGATGGGCAGCGGTCGTTCGTCGCTGCCTCTTCTTTTTCCGGGGGGCGGGCTGACGCACCCTATGCGCCGGCCCGCCCGGCCGCGACCATGGTCGCGGCGCGCGTCACGTCCCGCCGCCCCGCCCGCAAGCAGCGCGCGCGCAAGAATTCCCGCCCCTGCTGGTCCCCGCAATGGACATGCCGTCAGACATGCTGGCTAACAGTCTTTGTCACTGGCGGCCTTTGTGGTTATGGCTAAGCGGGAGGAGCTATGGGGCAGTCCGATCAGATTTCCGTCTTGCTGGTGGAGGATGACGACGCCGCGCGCGCCAATATCGCCGGCATATTGGGCGGGGCGGGCATGACGGTGGAGCAGGCCGCAGATGGGTCCACCGGCCTCAACCGCGCCGGCAGCGGCGCCCATGACGTGGTGATCCTCGACCGGATGCTGCCGCAATTATCGGGCATCGACATTGTCACCCGGATGCGCCTGGCGGGCATTGGCGCGCCGGTGCTGATGCTTTCGGCGCTCGGCCGCAGCGAGCATCGGGTGGAGGGGCTGGAAAGCGGCGTCGACGACTATCTGGCCAAACCCTTCGAACCCGACGAATTGATCGCCCGCGTCCGCGCGCTGTGGCGGGGGGGCTGCCCGCGTTGGCAGCGGCTGGTGGCTGT
>NZ_AYOY01000084.1 GCF_000508185.1 Sphingobium sp. C100
GCTGGCGCTGGCCGCGGCGACCAGCCGCAACCGCTTCACAGAATGGAGTCGCGCCTATCCCATCCGCTTCGCCGCCGCCTGCGGGCTGGTGGTGGCGCTGATCGGCGTCCTGACCGGCCTGACCTGGGGCACCAGCTATGCGCCGGCCCGCCATCTTATCACCGGTGGTCAGGAACCGCTCTGGTTCGCCCCGGCAAAGTTTGTCAGCACGCTGGCGACCAGCATATCCGGCATCCCCGGCGGCATTTTCGCTCCATCGCTGGCCACTGGCGCGGGTTTCGGCAATTTACTGCGCTGGATGTTCCCGGAACAGCAGGCCAGCGCCGTTGTCCTGCTTGGCATGGTTGCCTATTTTACCGGTGTGGTTCGCGCGCCACTGACTGCCGTGATCATCATTTCCGAAACCACCGGCAGCCGCGGCTTCATGCTGCCGCTGCTGGGCGCGGCGCTGGTCGCCGACGGGGCGGCGCAGCGCATCTGCAAGGAACGGCTCTATCACGGTCTGTCGCGCAATTTCCTCGACCGCGCGAAGGCGGCCCAATCGGGCTGAACAAAGCCGCGCGCGACGTGTTGGCCCTTCATGAAAGGAGAGCCACCATGTCCAGCAGCTATGAAGAAATGATCCGCGAGGACGGCCTGCCCGGCCACGAATCCCGGCTCGATCCCAAACCCGAGTGGGAACCGCGCTATCCCGGTTCCGGCCGCCTCGACGGCAAGGTCGCGCTGGTCACCGGCGCCGACAGCGGCATCGGCCGCGCCGTCGCCGCCCTCTACGCGCGCGAAGGCGCGGACGTCGCCATCCTCTATCTGTGCGAACATGACGATGCGCAAAAAACCGCCGAGATCGTGAAGGCGGAAGGGCGCGAGGCGCTGACCATCGCCGGCGACGTCGGCGACAAGGCGTTCTGCGACGATGCCGTGCGTCAGGTGATGGACCGCTTCGGCCGGCTCGACATCCTCGTCAACAATGCCGGCGAGCAGCATCCCGATCAGGACATTACCGACATTACCGAGGATCAGCTGCGCCGCACCTTCCAGACCAACATCTTCGGCATGTTCTTCCTGACCCAGGCCGCCCGCCCGCATCTCAAGCAGGGCGCGGCGATCGTCAATTCCACTTCGGTCACCATGTATCAGGGCGCCGCGGAACTGCTCGATTATTCCAGCACGAAGGGCGCGATCACCGCCTTCACGCGCAGCCTGTCGGAAAATCTGGTCGATCATGGCATTCGCGTCAACGCGGTCGCCCCCGGCCCGATCTGGACCCCGCTCAACCCCTGCGGCGGCGCGAGCGAGGAAAAGCTGGCGCATTTCGGCGAATCCACGCCGATGGGCCGGCCCGGCCAGCCCAATGAGGTCGCCCCCGCCTTCCTCTTCCTCGCCTGCCAGGACGCCAGCTATATGACCGGCCAAGTCCTGCATCCCAATGGCGGGATGATCGTCAACGGCTGACCGCCGCATCGCCACGAAAAAAGGCCCGGATCAACGCCGGGCCTTTATCGTTGCGCGCCACGGGGGGGGGGGGCAGCTTTCAATTGCCGATCACGCTGCGCGGCTCCTTGCCCGCATCGGCATAGCGTTCGCCGGTTTCGGCGCGGGCGATGGCGGCGGCCACCGGCGCATCGACGTGGCTGATCGCCTTGGCGCGGCAGGCGGACATGGCGGCCAGGTCGGAAGACGCGCAGACCCTGGACGCGGCGCGGGCGATACGGGTGCGCAACTGCTTTTGATGCTCGGCCTTCGCCAGGTTCAGGTCGCCATGATAGACTTCGCGGGTGCGGCCATTTGACTGGAAATCCTCGGCGCTGGCGGAGCCGGCGCTGACGGCCAGGGCCGCGGTGGTCAGGATGGCGGCCAGGGGGATGGAACGGAACATGGGCATATCTCCTCAAAAACTATTGTGACCGGGCCGCCATCGGGGGGCGTCGCGGCTCCGGGGGTGCAGGCGGGAGGGGCCAGAGGTCTTTCAAGGGGTCGGCCCCTGTCCCGCCTGCCCATGTTGTTTACGCCCGCTCGCCGCCCGCCGCGCGTCGGGTTCGACCGGATGCGATCCGCGTCGGCCAACGACACCGGCTTCGACCAATGGCTTGATTGAGGGGGATGAACGGCGCGACGAACGACATGGGCGTCGTGGCAAACGACATGCTGCCGTAACGGAAATGGCGAATCGCATCGACCGGGCGCGGATATGAAGACGCCCCCGGCGCAAGGGATGGCCGGGGGCGTATCCGGGATGCTGTCGGGCACTCCAGGATCGGTGAAACTGGTGCAAGGCAGACGACGCCATCAGCGGTGAACCGTGCCTTAACGTCCCCGATCATAGCCGATGGATGGTGCCCGGCGCTCGCCATTCGATGACTGGCCCTCGCGCGCCGCCGGGCGGCATGGCGGGGAGATCAAGCGCCGATCAGCGCCGACCAACGACATCTGGAAATTCGGAAAATGCAGCAACGACGATGGCGAGCGTTCGCGCAATGAGAATGCCCTATGGCAGCGGCGGCAACCCCGCCGCACCCAGCGCCCGATCGACATAGAGGGCAAAGGCTTCCTCCCGCGCCGGCGCGCGCTGCCGCATCCACGC
>NZ_AYOY01000085.1 GCF_000508185.1 Sphingobium sp. C100
GACAGTGCGCCGTTGCGGCGCTGAAATGGAGTATCAGTGATGATGAGGTAAGTTGAGAATGCCTCTGCTCGCCGGACTAACCTCGGGCCTCACAAGGTCTGAAATCCCGAAAGGGACGGGGAACAATAGCATGTTCGGAAAAGGCCAGATGCGTCTTAGTCGCAAATGGAGGCGATGACGGTCAGGGCAAGGTGCGTATGGTGAAGGCTACACTGCTTAAATCCCAGTCTGCAGCAATCTATATAGCGATACTGGCGAAAGCGACTGTCACGCCAGGTCCGGATGATGACAGCGGTCTCATGTCTTGGCCGCCTGTTTCTCAGCCCATCCGGTGCGCCTCTCGTCGAGGGGTTTAGTGGACGAACGGGACACCTAACCGCGCCGCATCTCCATTCAGCGTAACTACGGGATGCCCTAAACAGGCGGCTTCTGCCGGCCTGCATGGGTACGGAGCCGCCATATTACTCAAATGCCCGGGGTAATGCCCGGGACATCGACCTCTTCGGAGGCGGCGGTGCAACTGTATAAGGTCTCGAGCGATCGGGCCGAAAGCGGGGAAGACCGGGGGAAGGGCGGCAGCTGTGATTCTTCAACCACCGATCATGGGGTGTGCTGATGCTGCCAGAAACTGTGAAAGGCCGGTTGGAGGCCATTCCGGCGCTCGTTGCGTCGGGCAAAAGGGTGAATGGACTCTATCGTCTGATGGGGTCTCGCCTCCTTTGGGAGGAGGGGCTCCAGAAGATCGGATCCAACAAGGGTGCGATGACGCCGGGTATTGACGGCGAGACCTTCGCGGACTTCGGACCGGAAGACCTCGACCCGATTATCGCCAGCGTGACGGCAGGGACCTATGATCCCAAACCAGTGCGTCGGGTGTTTATCCCGAAAGGCAAGGGCAAACGGCGTCCGCTGGGCATTCCCACGCGCGACGACCGCCTCGTTCAGGAAGTGGCGCGGCAACTGCTCGAACGGATCTATGAACCGGTGTTCTCGAACGCCTCCCATGGATTCCGGCCGGGCCGGTCGTGTCATACGGCGCTTGAACACGTCAAAGCCGTATGGACGGGGGTGAAATGGCTCGTAGATGTGGATGTCGCGGGGTTCTTCGAGAACATCGACCACGACATCCTCCTGCGGCTGTTGCGGAAAAGGATCGATGACGAGAAATTCATCGGCTTGATCGGCAGCATGCTTAAGGCGGGTGTTATGGAAGACCGGGTTCACACCCGGACCTACAGCGGCACTCCGCAGGGCGGTATCGTCTCTCCAATCTTGGCCAACATCTACCTCCATGAACTCGATATGTTCATGGCGGAACGGATCGCGGCTTTCGAGAGGGGGAAGGTCCGTGCCACGAACCCGGAATATGGGCGACTGGCTGGGCGCATCCAGAAACAACGGAAGCGCGTCACCATGCTGCGGGCCAAAGACAATGTCGACGAGGTGAAGGTTGCGGCCTCCTTGGCCAAAATCCAAACCTTACTGCCGCAAAAGCGGTCCATCCCGTCGAGAGACGCGATGGACCCCGGTTATCGCCGACTTCGTTACTGTCGCTACGCGGACGACTTCATGATTGGGGTTATCGGTAGCAAGGAGGATGCACGAAGCGTGTTCGCCGAAGTCAGGGCATTCCTGACCGAGGCGCTGGCGCTCACGGTGTCCGAGGAGAAAAGCGGTATCCGCAAGGCGAGCGATGGAGCCGCCTTCCTTGGATATGAGGTCCGCACATATACGACACGCCAACGGGTTGTCCGGAGCCGACAAGGTTCCGTCAGCTTCCTTCGTAGGCCGCCGTCGGAAGTGATGCAGCTGCATGTCCCTTGGGAGAAGGTCCACGCGTTCGCTTCTGCAAAAGGTTATGGTGATCTGTCGGTGTTGAAGCCGCGTCATCGTAGCCTGCTGCTCAGCTGCAGCGACGTTGAGATCGTCCTAGCTTACAACGCCGAATTGCGGGGTTTTGCGAACTACTATGCTCTCGCCAAGGATGTGAGCTTCAAGCTGAACAGGCTTGAGTTTCTCCAGCGGTGGAGCTTGTTCAAGACCTTGGCCAGCAAGCACAAAACCAATGTGCGAGCGGTCGTGGCCCGCATGAGGACGGGGCAGGAATTCACCATCGGCTACGACGTCGATGGCCAGCCCCGATCGGTCAAAGTCTGGAAACTGGCTCATCTGAAACGTGATCCGGCCACCTCGTCCAGGATTGATATCCAGCCTTGGACGCAGGTGTTCACCCACTCACGTACGGACTGGGTTGATCGTCAGAATGCCAAGCAATGCGAGGCTTGCGGTCGATCCGATGTTCCGTGTCAGGTGCACCATATCCGGGGGATGGCCGATGTTTCGCACCGCGGTTTTGTCGTGAGAATGAAGGTGGCACGCGCCCGCAGGACGGTGGTCCTGTGCGAGCAATGCCACTGGGATACTCACAGAGGCCGCCTGCCCGATCTACGGCAAAGTGATGGTTCGTCACAGTGGAGAGCCGCATGCGGTGAAAGCTGCACGTGCGGTTCGGCGGGGGGATCAGGGCTGACTCCATGAGCAGCACCAATCCTACCCGACTGAC
>NZ_AYOY01000086.1 GCF_000508185.1 Sphingobium sp. C100
GCGGCTGGCCGCAGGCCAGACGGAGGGCTGTTACCCTTCCGATAGCGTGACACCCCTCCACCACCGCCTCCGGCGGCGGTCCCCCTCCCTCGCTGGGGGAGGAATGGAGCAATCATGACCCACCGCCTCACCACCACCTCGCCCGACTTCGCCGCCGCCTTTACCGCGCTGGTCGATGCCCGCCGCGAAGCCGATGAGGATGTGTCGCGCGACGTCGCCGCGATCCTCAAGGCCGTGCGCGCAGGCGGCGACGCCGCGCTCGCCGACTATACCCGGCGTTTCGACCGGCATGACCTGTCGGCCAGCGGCTGGGCGGTGGACCCCGCCGACTGTCGCGCCGCGCTCGACGCCACGCCTGCCGCCTTGCGCGACGCGCTCGAACTCGCGGCCGCGCGCATCACCACCTATCATGAGAAACAGAAGCCGCAGGACAGCGACGGCGTGGACAGCGCCGGGGTGCGTCTGGGCGCCCGCTGGAGCGCGGTGGACGCCGCCGGTCTCTATGTGCCGGGCGGGCGCGCCGCCTATCCCAGTTCGCTGCTGATGAACGTCATCCCGGCGAAAGTCGCGGGCGTCCGCCGCATCGCCATGGTGACGCCGACGCCGGGCGGCGCGATCAACCCGCTTGTCCTGGCCGCCGCGCAGATTGCGGGGATCGAGGAAATCTGGCGGGTGGGCGGCGCACAGGCCGTCGCCGCGCTTGCCTATGGCACAGACCGGATCCGGCCCGTGGACGTCATCACCGGCCCCGGCAACGCCTGGGTCGCCGAAGCCAAGCGCCAGCTTTACGGCGTGGTCGGCATCGACATGGTCGCTGGCCCGTCGGAAATCGTCGTCGTCGCCGATGGCAGGAACGACCCGGAATGGACCGCCGCCGACCTGCTCAGCCAGTCGGAACATGACCCGACCAGCCAGTCGATCCTGTTCACCGACGATGCGGCCTTCGCCGATGCCGTCGCCGCCGCTGTGGAACGGCAGATCCCGGCGCTCTCCACCCACGCCGTCGCCGCGCAAAGCTGGGCCGCCAACGGCGCGATCATCCTGGTCCGCGACCTTGCCGAAGCGATGCCGCTGGTCGACCGGCTCGCGCCAGAGCATCTGGAGCTGGCGGTGGACGATCCCGAACCGCTGTTCGCGCAGGTGCGTCATGCCGGATCGGTGTTCCTGGGCCGCATGACCCCCGAAGCCGTCGGCGATTATGTCGCGGGGCCGAACCATGTGCTGCCGACCGGCCGCCGCGCGCGCTTCTCCTCGGGTCTCTCGGTGCTCGACTTCATGAAGCGCACCAGCTTCCTCAGCCTCTCGCGCGACGCCATCGGCGCGATCGGCCCGGCGGCCGTCGCGCTGGCGCAGGCGGAAGGGTTGCCGGCTCATGCGGCGTCCGTGGCGTTGCGTCTCAAATAATCACCCGTTCGCTGCGAACTTGTCGAGAAGCGGTTCTCGACAAGTTCGAACCGGACGGAGTAGGGAATTGCTATGAACGATCGCTCCAAATCCCGCTCCGCCGCGCGCCTCGCCGCGGTCCAGGCGCTGTACCAGCTCGAAATGGAGGGCACGCCGATTGCCGTCCTGCTGCATGAATTTCACCAGCATCGCCTGGGCGCCACCATCGAGGACGTGACCTATGCCCAGGCGGAGGAAGCCTTTTTCGACGATATCGTGACCGGCGTGGACAAGCGCCGCGACGAAATCGACGCCCTCATTTCCGCCCGCCTCTCGACCGGCTGGAGCCTCGACCGGCTCGACAAGCCGATGCGCCAGCTGTTGCGCGCGGGCGCCTATGAACTGCTCGCCCGCGCCGACATCGGCACCGGCACCGTCATCAGCGAATATGTCGATGTCGCCCATGCCTTTTACGACAAGCGCGAGGCGGGCTTCGTCAACGGCCTGCTCGACGGCGTGTCGAAGGATGTGCGGAAATAAGGGCTGTTCGTCACCCTGAACATGTTTCAGGGTGACGACGTGACGATGTCCGCTGAATCCCGTTTCCTCACCCTGCTGCGCCTGCTGGCCCATGATCCCGCCGCACAGGGACTGATCGACGATGTCGCGATCTTGCCGGTCGGCGCCGCGCGGCTGATCCTCACCAGCGATACGATGGTCGAGGGCGTCCACTATCTCCCCACCGATCCGCCGGCCGACATTGGCTGGAAACTGGCGGCGGTGAACCTGTCGGACCTGGCGGCGAAGGGCGCGCGGCCGATCGGCTGCCTGCTCAACTATGCGCTGTCGGGCGACGACGCCTGGGACGCGGCCTTTCTGGAAGGGCTGGGCGAAGCGCTGGAGCGCCACGCCATGCCGCTGCTGGGTGGCGACACGGTCAGGATGCCGACGGGGTCGGCCCGCAGCTACAGCCTGACCGCCATCGGGGAGGCGACCGGGCCGGTCCCCGCCCGCACCGGCGCGCGGCCGGGCGATCGCCTTTACGTCACCGGCCCGGTGGGGGATGCGGGCATCGGCCTCGACCTTGCCCGCGCCGACCCCGCCGCCGCCGGCCCGCTGGGGGAGGCCTATCGCCGCCCGC
>NZ_AYOY01000087.1 GCF_000508185.1 Sphingobium sp. C100
CGCAGCCGCACGTCCAGCCGGGGGGCGTCGGCGCGCAACGTGCCGCCGCCGACCAGGATCGCGTCATGGCGCGCCCGCTCCATATGGGCATGGGCGCGCGCGTGGGGGCCGGTGATCCAGCGGCTCGACCCGTCCCGCAGCGCGATCCGCCCGTCGAGCGACAGGCCAAGCTTCAAGGTGACATGCGGGCGGCCCAGCGTCTGGCGCAGCACGAATCCGGCCATCGCCGCCGCCGCTTCCCGCGCCATCAGCCCCATGTCGACGATGACGCCCCGGTCGCGCAGCCAGGCCGCGCCCTGCCCGTCGGTGCGCGGGTCCGGGTCGCGCAGCGCGATCACGGCGCGGGCAATGCCGGCGCGCGCCATCAGGTCGGCGCAGCGCGGTCCGCGCGGGGACAGATGGAAACAGGGCTCCAGCGTCACATAGGCGGTGGCGCCGCGGGCCTGGTCCATCGCCTGGTCCAGCGCCTGCGCCTCGGCATGGGGGCGGCCGCCCTTCTGGGTCCAGCCGCGTCCCACGACATGGCCCTGCCGCACGATCAGGCAGCCGACATTGGGATTGGGGGTGGAAAGGCCGCGCCCGCGCCCGGACAGGGCGATGGCGGCGGCCATATAGCGCCGGTCGTCAGCGGGGTCGGGCACGATCAGGGCCGGGCGACTCCGGCCGCGGCGGGCGAACCGGGCGCAGCCTTGTCCGTCGCTTCCGCCTTGACCAGCCGCTCGTCGAGCAGGGCGTTGATTTGCTTCACCGCTTCCTTGCGCCGCGCGGTGTTGCGCTGCTCTTCTTCACGCCATTCGATGCCGAAAGCGTCGGCATAGCCCTGCATCTTCTGCTGCTGCTTCACCAGCGCCGCCTCGCGCTTGGCGAAGTCGATCTTCTGTTGCAGGATGATCGCCGCGTCGGACCGGCTGGCGTCCCAGCTCTGGACATAGATGATCTTGTTGCGCGTCGGCATGGTGTTGGTGTTGGCGTCGATGATGAACGTCCACACGATCACCCAGGTGAGCGCCACGGAAAGGCCGAGCAAAGGCCATTTATGCTGCCGCTGCTGACGGAAATAGCCCCAGAAGTCGCCAAGCGCGCTTTTGGGGGAAACGGGACGGGGAAAGATCGCCATCCCGCCCCTATAATCCAAGGCGGGGGCGGATGCAAAAGAGTCCATGCGCCATTCCTCCTGAAGCGGCCCCTTTCTTTATCGAAAGGGGCCGGCCCGTCATCTGTCGGTCAGGGTGAAGCGCACCGTCAATATCTTGGTCGCCGCGACGGCCACCCCGTCGCGGGTCGCGGGGCGGAAGCGCCATTTGCGCAGGGCGTGGCGCTGCGTCGCGAGCCAGAAGCTCTCGTCGCTGGCCGCGATCTTCTCGATGTCCGTCACCCGCCCTTCGGCGCTGATCGTGACGCGCACCGTCACCTTGCCTTCCTGGCCCTGCCGGATCATCGCGCCGGGATAATCGGGCTGAAAGGCCGCCAGCGCGCGGGGATCGATCGTCGCTTCGGTCAGCACCGGGTCGGGCATGGGCGGGGGCGGCGGAATATAGGGCGGCATCGGGATCAACCCGTCGCCAGGGCTGCTGCTGCCCACCAGGTCCGGGTTGGCAGGGGGCAGGGGCACTGCCGGATCGGCCGCGGTCGGCCGCTGCGGCGGGGCAGGCAGCCTGGTGTCGATCTGCTGGTCCACCGGGTCGAGCGGGGGCGGCGGATCGTCCGGCACGGCGTAGGTGGTGATCGGTGGAGCGGGCGTGAACTGCTCGATCACCTCCCTGGGGATCAGCAGGAAAGCGCCGACCACCAGCGCATGGATCGCCACCGTTCCGCCCAGGCCCAGCGGCGATCGCCGTCCCGCGCCATAGCGGGAGGGCGAAGCGCCCTGTCTTGCCGTCATGTGTCTCGCCGTCATCTGTCCAGCCGCCATCGCCATGAGTCGCATCGCGCGCTCCTTCTTATCGGTTGCATCCTCTCGCATCCTGCTGCCGGGCGGTATCGCCATCTGGGGCAAGAATGACATGATACAACATCAAAATATGATATGTTGCAACATAAAATAACGGCGGGCTGCAACAATCGGGCCGCATCGCGACATATGCCGGCAAAGCCGCGATGCGACGAAAGCGCCATGGGCCATTTGCCGTTCAGGAGCTTTCATGCGCTTTCGACCCCTCTGTCTCGCCGCCGGCCTGTTGGTCCCCTCCTTCGTCGCGGCCCAGCCGCAGGGCGATCCGGCCGGTCCATGGGCCGCCGACGCCGATCAGGACGGACGCATCACCCGCGATGAAATGCGCGCCTATATGGGGCGTCGCTTCGACCTGATGGATCAGGATGGCGACGGGCTGGTGCCGGTGCAGGCGATGCAGCGGATGCTGGGGCATGAGCGCCAGGCCGCACCCACCGGCGAGGGCGGCGCGCGCGATGGGCGC
>NZ_AYOY01000088.1 GCF_000508185.1 Sphingobium sp. C100
GGGGGCGGCGGAGCCGCTTCAGCCGGAGCGCCGAAGTTGTAGGTCAGGCCGAGCAGCAGGCTGTGCGTGCGCAGCTTGGTTTCGGCGTTCGAACCGGCCTGGCCATAGATGCTCTGGTAAGCCGGGATCAGCTTGATGTCGTCCTGGTTGAAGAAGCGATACTTCAACGACACATCGACATTGTTGGTGACCGGGTAGCGGACGCCGGCAATCGCCTGCCAGGCGAAACCGGTGTCGCTATCGTTCACGATGTCCGAAGCGAGCTTGCCGCGCGACACGCCGACACCGCCGCCGACGAAGCCCTGCAGGCCGTCATCGGGACCGAAGTCCAGCAAACCGTTCAGCATGAACGACAGGGCCGAAGCAGCGCCGCCGAAGCCGCCGCCGGTCTTGTCGAAATCGATCTTCGCACGCTTATAGGCGGCTTCGGCTTCCAGGCGGAAACCGCCGAAGTCGTAACCGATATTGGCGTCGAAGTCGTAGCCCTTATGGTAGTCGATCGACGGGACCGCCGCACCACCGGGAGGGACGTCGTCGAAGGTCAGGTCCTGATCTTCGACCAGCAGCACGCCGGCGTCCACGCCAACATACCAGCTGTTGTCGCGCGCCAAGGCCGGGGTGGCCAAGGCACTGGTCGCAAGCGCAGCCGCGAGGGCAAGCTTCCGCATATGGATTCCCCTTTCAAAAGTGTCACGAAGGACTGCTGAAACCCTGTATCCGCAAGAAGGTTTCATGGCAAGTCCACAATTAGTGAAACCGTTGCAAAAATAACGCACTAGCCCGGCTTTCGCAGACCCGCCAAGCTAATGTAACGGAATCCTAGACTATTGACGCGCCTCTGCAACAAGAAAAGCACAATAGCGTAATATTAGGAAGCAATCAGCCCATGTGTCCGCAGCGCCGTCAGAATGGCGGCGATGGTAGACCGGGCTTCCGCATCAATCACCGCGCCGCGGCCAATGTTCGCGATGGCGGGCTGGCGCGCGCCCACTATCTTCTCGTCATTCTGATACAGGCCGTCATCACGGATCGCGCCGGCGCGCCATTCGATCCCGTCATGAAAAAACGCATGTCCTCGGTCCGCCACATGCACCGCCAGGCCCGCGCGCGGCGCGACATAGCGCCATCCCCCCTCCGTCCAGCAGGCGATCAGGCCCGCCTGCCCGCTCCATGCCCCGCTCGCCCCGGCGGCGATGATCCAGCATTGCCCGTCCGCGGGGTCGGCGGGCGGTTCCGCCACATCGATGCTCTCGACCGCCCCATGCAGCAGCGCATCGACCAACATCAGCGCCTCATTGTGAAAAATCTCCTTTTGCGCCTGCCCGGCAAAGAGCAGCGGCAATGCCCAACGGGGCGATGCATCCATGGTCCTGTCCTCCTGTAATCCCCGGCGCGTCGCGCGCCATCAGGCCGTCAGCATGATCCGCGCGACCCGCCCCGGCGCGAATGTCCCGCGCTGCGCCACCTCGACGGTCAGCGCCCGCCCGGCCGTGCCGTCCGCCGCAATCATCGCTGGGGCATAGGTCCATTGCGCCGCCGCCGTCTCCGCGCCACGCACCAGCGCGTCGCCATCCAGCAACCGCACCGCATAAAGCTCGCTTTCCTCGCACAGCGGCGCGTCGGTCCCGCTCGACCAGCGCCATCCATTGCGGCTCCGCCGGGTCCAGCCGATCGTCCAGCCACCGCCGCCATCCGGCCGGGCGACCAGATGCACTGGCGAGGGCGGCATCAGCGCCGCGCCGCGGATCGTCAGCGCCGCCTCGGCCGGCTCCACGTCGCCGATGCCGACCGCCGACATGCGCAACAGGCTCCCCGGCTCGGCCTCGCTGCCCGACGCCGCCAGCGGCTCGACCAGACGATCCTCCTCGATCAGCAGGAAATCCTCGCCGGCCACATGCTCCGCCATCGCCCATTCGGTGCCGCGCAGCCCCCGGCGCAGCCCGGTCAGGCGATAGCTGGCGACGCCGGTCTGCTCCGCCCGCTCGAACTGGATCAATTCCGCGCCGATCAGCGCCAGGTTGCGCCCCTGCGCCAGCGCCGCCTCATCGGCCGACAGCAAAGCCATGTCCGGCGCCAGCAGCGTGACCGGCAACGCATGGCGCGCATCCACCAGTTGCGCGCTGCCGGGCGGCAACGCCGCGTCGGCCACGCCCATCACCGCCCGCGCCGCGCTCCGGCCGATCGGCGCCGCCTCCCCGCTCGCGCCGGTCATAAACAGCGCCGCGCCGCGCCATCCCGCGCCACCGCTTGCCGCCGCCACGATTAG
>NZ_AYOY01000089.1 GCF_000508185.1 Sphingobium sp. C100
GGGTGTGCGCCGTGCAAAGGCGGCACTTTCTAGTGGGTGAAAGGCCCACCCGGCGAAGCTCCAGCCGGAAGCAACCGGGGCAGGCATGGAGGAGACGAAATGTCTGAAGCCCCCGGATAACGGCCACGTAGGTGACCGTGCGAGCGTACAGGCCGTAACGTGAGTGAACGCTGAGCAATCCTCGAAAAAGACGATGTGCAGGCCGACCCGTTAACCCATACGGGGAAGGTTGATATGGACGGGCAAGTTTGAGCGACGTTTGAGCCCGTCTGCTGCACCGGGGTAGTGGCGACAGCATGTACGCAAGGAAAGTGCACGCAACACGGGAAGCCCCATGGCGTGCCGAGGGATCGGCAACCGGACGCCCGCGAGGGATGGGACGGGCGCGATGGGGTGGCGGAGAGGCCCGTAGTACCGAGGAAGCCGGGTAATGCCGGTGGAGGGAAGGAGCCTCAGTTCAAGATGAACGCAACAAGTGGTGAGGGGCAGGAGATTGGGAAACCTATCAACTCCGAAAAGCGTCCAGAAACTGCAGAAGGCGTTGCACGCGAAAGCGAAGGCAGAAGCTGGCTATCGTTTCTATGCGCTGTACGACAAGATCAGCCGCGATGACATTCTGGCCCATGCTTATGCCCAGTGTCGCTCCAACAAGGGCGCGCCGGGTGTGGATGGACAGGACTTTGCGGATATCGAGGAATATGGCGCCGAGCGGTGGCTGGCGGAACTGGCGCTTGCGCTCAGGGAGGAGACGTACCAGCCGGAACCGATCAGACGTGTCTACATACCAAAAGCCAACGGCAAACTCAGGCCGCTGGGCATTTCCACCGTGCGGGATCGGGTCTGCATGACAGCAGCGATGCTGGTGCTTGAGCCGATCTTCGAAGCCGACCTCCCACCGGAGATTTATGCTTATCGAGCCGGGCGCAACGCCCAGCAGGCCGTAGTCGAGGTGGAAGAGCAGCTGTTTCGTGGCCGACCGGATGTCGTGGACGCCGACCTTGCCGACTACTTTGGCACCATCCCACACCTGGAGCTGATGAAATCAGTGTCGCGCCGGATCGTCGATCCGCGCGTGCTGCATCTGATCAAATCCTGGCTGGAATGCGCTGTCGAGGAAACGGACGACAAGGGCGGGAAGAAGCGAACGACGCAGGCGCGCAATCAGCGGCGCGGTATCCCGCAAGGATCACCCATCTCACCGCTGCTGGCGAATATCTACATGCGCCGGTTCGTGCTGGGATGGCGGAAGCTCGGCCTTGGGCAACGCCTCGGCTCGCGGCTCATCACCTATGCCGACGACCTCGTGATCCTGTGTGAGAAGGGCAACGCGGAAGCCGCGCTCGATCACATGCGCGGGCTCATGGAGAAGCTGAAGCTGACGGTGAACGAGGAGAAGACACGCATCTGCAAGGTGCCGGACGAAACGTTCGATTTTCTGGGATACACGTTCGGTACGATGTACTCCGCGAAAACCGGCAAAGCCTACATGGGCCACCGGCCATCAAAGAAAAGCATCCAGCGCGTGGTCGCAACGATCCACGAGCTTACGGACCGAGCGCGTACATGGCAGGATACCACATATCTGGTGGCCAAGATGAACCGGGTGCTGCGCGGATGGGCCAACTACTTCTCGGTTGGCACTACGAGCAGAGCATATCGGGCCGTCGACAGCTACGCAGTGGTGCGGTTGCGTCGGTGGCTGCGCGCCAAATACAAGACCAGACGACGGCGAGAGGGAGCCTATCACGACCCTGAGCTATACGAGCGCTTCGGCCTCGTGCGTCTGGCTAACGTGGCCGCGGCCCGCCGTGGGTGAAGGCGTGATGTCTTGTCCGAGAGCCGGATGCGGGAGATCTGCACGTCCGGTTCGATGAGCAGGGAGTGGAAACGGACCGTCTGGCAAGCCCCACAGGCGCGCCGCACGACACCGCGCCACTTCCTGACTCTACC
>NZ_AYOY01000090.1 GCF_000508185.1 Sphingobium sp. C100
AGCGCGAATGACAGGCGGACGATCCAGCACGATCGGCGCTGGCGTCGTCGTCGTCCCAGCCAGCGCGAAGAGCCGCTCGCGGGCAGCCTCGCCAAGCTGCTTGTCATGATAGGCAGCCGCCAGCCGGCGCATCGGCAGGTAGAATTCGGGGGCCAGCGCCAGCGCGAACAGGGCTTCGCTCAGGGTGAGGCGTTCGGGAACGGGAAAGGGCAACAGGCCGAGCAGATGGAAGCCGCAATAGACAGCGACCAGTGCCACAGACAAGGCGGCAAAGAATTCGAGTACGGCACCCGACAGAAAGGCGACCCGCAACACGGACAGGGTGCGTTCGGCGACGTCCCGCGTCGCCTGTTCGAGCTGGCGCGCCACCCGGTCCTGCGCGCCGAACGCGCGGATCATCGGAAGATTGCGCAGCCTGTCCGCGAACAGGCCGGATTGCCGGCCCAGCGCCGCCATCTGCCGCTGCGCCGCCTTGCCGCCCATGCTTCCGGCGAGCGCCATCCCGGCCGCGAACGGCACCAGCGTTGCCAGGAGGATCGCCGCGCTTACCGGGCTGGCCAGGCCAACCGCCGCGGCAATCGCCAGGGGCGCCAGAACGGATGCCACGCGCAGCGGCTGAAAGCGGGCATGGTAGCCGTCGAGATCCTCGATGCGATCGGTCGCGTCAGCCACTTCCTCGCCCAGCATGCGCGGCGCGCTCCCACCACGCCGCAGTAGCGCTGGCAGCACGCGCCCGCGCCACCGCGCTTTTTCATCAGCCGCGGCCCAGGATCCGAAGGTCTGCGCTATGCAGATTGCGATCGCGCGAAGTACGGCGCCGGCGATGAGCATGGCTGCGGCGGGGGCGAGTGCGGGCAGCGGCCGGACGCCTTCGACAGACAGAGCTGTGACGCTGTGCGCGAGACCCGCAGCCACAAAAATCGCACCAGCGCAATCGAACAGCCAGGCGATGGGCGCCATCCTCTTTGCACTGCCCCGCCGCTTCATCGATCACCTGTTTGGCCTTGAACAGATACACAGTTACACGTAATGAATAATAATATCGAGGACAGAGTCGGCGGGGCAGTTCGCACACCTGCCGCAGGAGCGCGCACATGATCGATATGGCCGTGGTGGAATTGTCGCGCCTCCAGTTCGCGCTGACCGCGCTCTATCATTTCCTGTTCGTGCCCCTGACCCTGGGACTGTCGTTCCTGCTCGTCATCATGGAGAGCATCTATGTGATGACCGGTCGCCCGATCTGGCGCACGATCACGCGGTTCTGGGGCAAGATTTTCGGCATCAACTTCGTCCTGGGGGTCGCAACCGGCATCACCATGGAGTTCCAGTTCGGTACGAACTGGTCTTATTACTCGCACTACGTCGGCGACGTTTTCGGCGCGCCGCTGGCGATCGAGGGCCTGATGGCCTTCTTCCTCGAAGCCACTTTTGTCGGCCTGATGTTCTTCGGCTGGGACAAGCTCAGCAAGCCTGCGCATCTCTTCACTACCTTCATGGTCGCGCTCGGCTCCAACCTCTCTGCACTGTGGATCCTGATTGCCAACGGCTGGATGCAGCACCCCACCGGTGCCCGCTTCAATCCCGAAACGATGCGCATGGAAGTCCACGATTTCATGGCCGTCCTGTTCAATCCCGTTGCACAGGCCAAGTTCGTACATACCGTCAGCGCCGGCTATGTCTGCGCCTCGGTCTTCGTCCTCGGCATTTCGGCATGGTATCTTCTCAAGGGCAAGTGGACCGCTCTCGCCCGGCGCTCCTTCACCGTCGCGGCGGCTTTCGGCCTTGCCTCCTCGCTCTCGGTTGTCGTGCTCGGCGACGAGAGCGGCTATGCACTTACCGACAACCAGAAGATGAAACTCGCCGCGCTCGAGGCGATGTGGCACACTGAACCCGCGCCCGCCGGGATCGCCGTGTTCGGCATTCCAAGCCTCGAAGGCCGCGAGACCCGTTACGAGGTCAAGATTCCTTATCTCCTGGGCCTCATCTCGACTCGCAGTTTCACTGGCGAAGTATCGGGCATCTTCGAACTCGTCGCGAAAGCCGAGGATCGCATCGAGAACGGCGTCCATGCCTACGACGCCGTCGAACGGCTGAAGACGGATCGCCATGATCTAGCGGCACGTGAGCAGTTCGAGCGGCACAAGCTCGATCTTGGTTACGCCATGCTGCTCAAGCGCTTCGTCGCGGATCCCCGTCAGGCTACGCCCGACCAGATCAGGCAGGCGGCATGGACGACGGTGCCCAATGTCCCGGTCATGTTTTGGGTCTTCCGCGTAATGGCCGGGCTCGGCTTCTTCTTCATCCTGTTCTTCGCATGCGCCTTCTACTTCTCGACCATCCGCCGCTTCGATGCGCGTTGGTTCCTGCGCACCGCAGTCTGGATCATCCCGCTGCCCTGGGTCGCCATCGAGTTCGGCTGGATCCTCGCGGAGATCGGTCGCCAGCCCTGGGCGGTCGAGGGTGTGCTGCCGACATTTCTTGCCGCATCGAGCCTGACGGTCGCGCAACTCTGGACAACAATCGTCGGCTTCACCCTGCTTTACGGGGCGCTAGCGGTGATCGAGGTCAGGCTGATGCTGGCGACAATCCGCCACGGTCCCGTCGAGCCACCGCCGCCTGAGCCGGACGTGTCGTCAAGCACCGGCGGCTACACACCCTTGCCCGCAGAGTAGGAGCACACGACCATGGCCCCTCTCCTCGACTATGAAACCCTGCGGCTGATCTGGTGGGCGCTGATGGGCGTGCTGCTGATCGGCTTCGCGCTCACCGATGGTTTCGACCTCGGCACCACCACCCTGCTGCCGTTCGTTGCCCGAACCGACCAGGAACGCCGAATGGTGATCAATTCCATCGGCGCGACCTGGGAAGGCAACCAGGTCTGGTTCATTCTCGGCGGCGGCGCGATCTTCGCGGCCTGGCCGTTCGTCTATGCGGTCAGCTTTTCCGGGTTCTACCTGGCGATGTTCGTCGTGCTCTCGGCGTTGATCCTGCGACCGGTGGGCTTCAAATATCGCTCCAAGCGCAGCGACCTCGCCTGGCGAACCCGCTGGGATTGGGCGCTGTTCGTCGGCGGCTTCGTCCCCGCGCTGGTGTTCGGCGTTGCGGTCGGCAACGTCCTTGCAGGTATCCCCTTCCGGCTCGACAGCGATCTGCGCGCTTTCTACGAGGGTGGACTTCTCGGGCTGTTCCATCCGTTCTCGCTGGTCGCCGGACTGCTCTCGGTCGCGATGCTGGTGCTGCACGGCGCGGCCTGGCTCGCGATCAAGATCGAGCGCGGTGTAGTGCATGATCGCGCGAGCCGCTTCGGCCAGATGGCGGCTATCCTGTCCATCGTCCTGTTCGCGCTCGGCGGCGTAATGACCGCAACGATGGATATGGGTTTTCGGGTCGCCGATACTGTCGATCCCGCCGGACCGTCCAATCCCTTGCTCGCCGGGGCAGTGGCGGCGCCCGGTGCCTGGCTCGACAACTATGCGCGCTATCCTTGGATGCTTGTCTCACCGGCCCTCGGATTCGTGGGGCCGCTCCTCGCGCTGTTCGGCATCCGCTCGGGCAGGGAGGCGCTGGCCTTCAGTGGCTCCTCGCTGGGCGCGCTCGGGATCATCTCGACCGTGGGCCTGTCGATGTTTCCGTTCATCCTGCCGAGTTCGATCGATCCCGCATCGAGTCTGACCGTGTGGAACGCGTCGTCGAGCCATCTGACCTTGTTCATCATGCTGGTCGTGACGATTTTCTTCCTGCCGATCGTCCTCCTTTACACGGCATGGGTCTACAAGATCCTGTTCGGCCGCGTCACGCTGCGCGATGTCGATACCAATCCCGACTTCTACTGAGAGGCGAGACGCCATGTGGTACTTTAGCTGGATCCTCGGCCTCGGCCTCGCCGTCGCCTTCGGCATCCTTAACGGCATGTGGCATGAATTCCGATCGGAGGATGGTGACGAACTGTAGGCCTGCCCGCGGCAAAATGAAAAGGGAGAAGGTTCGGCCGCTTGCCGTCAAATCGACAGTTCCAATCTGACCGCTGTTGGCCGAACCGAGTCCGGTTGTGCCACGATGAGCCATCGACAGACTTGTAAAAATTTGAGGGTTTTTCGACGCAGGCTGACGCATGACGCTACCCTCAGACAGACCTGCACCGTTTTCAGGAGTTCTTGGGGCCAGCGGCGTTATCCTAGCAAGGATAGCGTACGTGCGTCCCGCTCGCCACTGAACCACCGGTCGAGCGCGGCAGCGAACAGAGAGTGCGGATCGGCCATCTCAAACAACGTCAGCGAGGCCTTGAGCCGCGACGCATCTGCCTTG
The DNA here is from genome assembly GCF_000508185.1 of Sphingobium sp. C100. Taxonomy (GTDB): domain Bacteria; phylum Pseudomonadota; class Alphaproteobacteria; order Sphingomonadales; family Sphingomonadaceae; genus Sphingobium. The sequence continues at coordinate 4,306 of NZ_AYOY01000090.1, forward strand.
CCGAAAACGCCGACAGCGTCGCGCGTGGACAGGTCCTGGAGTGCGGTAACGCACTCGCGGTAGCGGGTGCCGAGTACGGGGTGCGCCAGGAAGGCACGGGCTTCATCGATCGAACGGATCGCAAAATGCCGTGCCGTCGTGCTGCGCTCAAGTCCGGCCAATTGCGGAAAGATGTACCACATCCAAGGTGAATGCTTGCTGCCACGACGGATTTCCGCGAGCGCGCGCGTGTAGGCCAAGGTCTGGGCCTCAACGAAGCGATCGAGCGAGTCTTCGTCAGGCATCACCCATGCCTCGGGCGTTGCGTCACGCGAACCGCATCGCCGGTTCGGGCCCGCGCGCTCATTCGCGTTGGTGTGCGATCATAGTGCATCAGGGGATAATGAGTAGCGTGGTCAGCGGGGCTGCCAGGATATGCCATCCGCAGTCCTTTCAATCTATGCGGTGAAGGGTAGCCGGCCCTATTGGATCGGCGGCCGATATCCTGGATCGCGCAGCGTGAGCATGTAGGCAGAGAGGTCTTCGATATGCTCCGGCGCGATCTCGAAATTCATCATCTCTGGAAAATTGTGGGAGTTGCCGAGCCATGCACGCAAGGTTTCCGCAGTGAGCCCTGGCGTGTTGACGATCGTTTCGAACGTGGGAGCATTCTTGTCAGGCGACATCGCACCGTTGACGGCATGGCAGGCGGCGCAACGGGTTGTGGCAAGGGCCAGTCCACGCTGTTCGGCTGTCGTTGAAGCGCGGACAGAGGGGTTCTCCCGGGGGGCGCCAATTCCGTCCGTCGCATTGCAGCCCGCAGCCACCATACCAAGAAGAATGAGCATCGCTCTTTGCGTGATCGTCGTACTCGCAACCATTCCAGCACCTGATTATAAACGAATCGACCCGTCCTTAGCGCATTTGGAGAATAAAATGTATGATTGTAAAATGACGTTCTAAACATCATTTATGATGCTTCAGATCCCAGGCGTCTTGAATGAGCACGTCTTCCCTGCCACTTGTATCGAGCCACAACCTTTCCGCAGGCAGAGTGAACAATTATGGAAGCCGCAGCAGGCATATACACGCGGATTATCTTTCCCGATGCCCTTGCCCAAAGCGAGCCTCAGTTGTCCGACATGCAGAAGGCGATGCTTGATGCGACCCCGGACTGTATCAAGGTTATCTCGTTCGACGGGCGGTTGCTCACGATGAACAGGGCGGGCTGCCTGGCGCTCGGCGTTCCCGAAGATTCCACGTTCGGCATGCTCTGGCTTCCTCTGCTTTCCGAGGATGTTCGTTCGGCCGGTGAGGAAGCTTTGCGCCGGGCTGCGGCTGGAACCAATGCTCGCTTCACCGGCACGAGCTCTTCGAGCGATGGCGTTCGTTACTGGGATAACCTGCTCACACCCGTAGCCGGTCCGGCGGGTGACGTGCTGTGTGTCCTATGCGTATCGCGCGATGTCACCGAGAAGACCCGACTCGAACAACAGTTCGAAAGCGCTGTGTCCCGCGAGCATCTGCTCTTTCGGGAAATGCAGCACAGAGTGAAGAACCTGTTCTCGGTGGTTGGCGGGCTGATCGCCCTCGCCGAGCGCGAGGCGGCTGCCGAAGGCGCGACAGGAGAGGCGATGGCCATCCTTCGCGAGAAGGTACAGGCGTTGTCCCGAGCTTCGGACGCGGCGTTTCCGTCCGCGGGCCGCGAGGCGGACGATTGCACGCCCCTCAAAGACCTCGTCGAGTCCGTGCTGCAACCCTACGGTACCCATTGCCGGATCAACGGAATGACTGTCGAAATCGGTCAGGACGCGGTTACCAATCTCGCGCTGCTGCTCCACGAACTGGCGACCAACTCAGTGAAATATGGTGCCTTGAGTATCGAGGGTGGATCCGTCGCGATCGATTGGACCGCCTCAGACAATATGCTGAAGCTCCTTTGGGTGGAAGAGGGCGGTCCGGACGTGTCCGCGCCGCAGCAGCAGGGCTTCGGCACGGAGATGGTGGATCGTATCGTTCGTTCGGTGCGCGGAAGCATCCACCGGGAATGGCGGCCCTCCGGGCTTTCAGTAACTCTCGAACTGCCTGTCTGATGCATCGAGGCTGCAACGCCGGGCCACGATCGATTTGCGCCGACGTGGCGCTCCATGCGTCCCCACGCCTGTGATCGGTATCGTGCGAGGATTAAATCGGGCGAGGATGAGATGGCCAGAACGTAAGGCGTCGGCATCACAAGCTAGCCCACGCTTTCTATGACAAGAGCGATACCCTGGCCGCCGCCGATGCACATCGTGATCAGGCCGTACTTGCCGCCGATCCGCTTGAGTTCATAAATCGCTTTCACAGTCAGGATCACTCCGGTGGCCCCCACCGGATGGCCGAGGCTCACGCCCGAGCCGTTCGGATTGACCTTCTCGGGATCGAAGCCGAGCACTTTGGCGACGGCCGCCGCTTGTGCGGCGAAGGCCTCGTTGCTCTCGATCACGTCGATCTCGTCGAGCGTCAGGCCGGCGCGCTCGAGCGCGATCGGCACCGCCCGGATTGGACCCTCGCCCATATATTCCGGCTCGACACCGGCATGACCCCAAGCGACGATCTTCGCCAGCGGCTCGAGCCCCTTGACCTCTACCGCGCTGCCCGTGGCGAGCACGACCGCCGCAGCGCCGTCGTTGATGCCGCTGGCGTTGCCCGCCGTGACCGACCCGTCCTTCTTGAATGCCGGCTTGATCGCGGCCAACGTATCCAGGTCGGTATCGCGCTTCACGTGCTCGTCGGTGTCGAACATGACGATACCCTTGCGGGTCTTCACCTCGATCGGGAGGATTTGCTCCTCGAAGCGACCTTCGGCCTGGGCGCGAGCGGCACGCTGGTGGCTGGTGACGGCGAGTGCGTCCATGTCCTCGCGGCGGATAGCATGACGTGTAGCCACGTTCTCGGCGGTGATACCCATGTGATAGTCGCCGATCGGGTCCGACAGGCCGACGGTCAGCGCGTCTTCGAGCACGACATTACCCATCTTCTGTCCGAAGCGAGTGCAGTGGTCGTGGAAAGGGGTGTTGGACATCGACTCCGCGCCGCCGGCGATCGTGATCGCGGCCTCGCCGAGCTTCATCATCTGCGCGGCCGAGACGATCGCCTGGACGCCCGATCCACACAGGCGGTTGAGCGTGAAGGCAGGGGTTTCGTTGGGCACACCAGCATTGAGCGCAATCACTCGGGCGAGGAAGGCGTCGCGCGCGCTGGTGTTGCCAACCTGGCCGAACACGACGTGCTCTACATCGCCGGGAACCACTCCGGCGCGTCTCAGCGCTTCGGCAGCTACCTTGGCGCCGAGTTCCGAAGGCTTGAAGTCCTTCAGCGAACCACCAAAGTCGCCGATCGCTGTGCGAACGGCGCCGACGATGTAGACTTCTTCCATAAATAGTCTTCCGATTGAGAGTACGATGGCGGCCGACCTGTCTGAGGCAAAGTCAGGCCCACGGGGGAGCATCGCGCAGGTCGGCAGGAGCACGCCGCTTCCGCACGAAGCCGTGCATGTCAAACCACCATTGGATGGTGATGATCGCTCCCTTGGCCGGCTGCAGCAGGGCGATCATCATCACGATCGCAAGCGGCACGATAATGGCGACCAGCGCGCCGACCGATAGTCCCGCGTCCTTCACGAGCGCGATGATCAGCGGTGCGAGCATATGACCGGTCAGAAAAATCGAGACGTAAGCTGGAAAATCATCGGCCTGTTGGGGCCGCCAGTCCTCATCGCACGCAGGGCATTGGAAAACCGGTTTGAGGAAACGACGAAACAGCTTCGCCTCGCCGCAGGCCGGACATCGACCCAACGCGCCGCGGCCGACGGCTTCCCAGAACGATCGGGGAAGCCGGCTCTGCGCAGGCTCGCCATGCACCCCCGCAAGCTCCTCACCCTCCGATAGCCCTTTCTGACAAGGGACCGAGGCCCCTGATTCAGGCATCGATCTGCGCCATGGGCGCCGCCTTGCGGACGCCTTCGTCGACGTGGGCTTCGAACTCGGCGAAGTTGTCGATGAACTTGCGGACCAGATCTTGCGCGGTCTTGTCGTAGTCGACCGGATCGGCCCAGGCGCCGCGCGGGTCGAGCAGCTTGGTATCAACGCCGGGAACGGCCACGGGAACCTCGAAGCCGAAGTTCGGGTCCTCGCGGAACTCGGCCTCGTTCAGGCTGCCGTCGAGCGCGGCGTTGAGCAGAGCGCGCGTGGCCTTGATCGGCATGCGCTTGATGCCCGGCATCGTCGCCTTGCCGCCCGACCAGCCGGTGTTGACCAGCCAGCACTTCACGCCGCCCTTGGCGATCCGCTCCTTGAGCAGGTTGCCGTAGATCGACGGGTGGCGCGGCATGAACGGCGCGCCGAAACAGGTGGAGAAGGTCGCCTCGGGCTCGGTCACGCCGATCTCGGTGCCGGCGACGCGGGCGGTATAGCCCGAGAGGAAGTGGTACATCGCCTGATCGGGCGTCAGCCGCGCAATCGGCGGGAGGACGCCGTAAGCATCGGCGGTCAGGAAGATGATGTTCTGCGGCACCGGGCCGAGGTTCTGCTCCGACGTGTTCGGGATGAAGTCGATCGGGTAGGACCCGCGGCTGTTCTCGGCCAGCGCATCGTCGTCGAGGTCGATCTCGCGCGTGATTGGATCAATCACCACGTTCTCCAGCACCGTGCCGAAGCGCTTGGTGGTGGCGAAGATTTCGGGCTCCGCCTCTTGCGACAGACGGATCATTTTGGCGTAGCAGCCGCCTTCGAAGTTGAACACGGCGGTGTCCGACCAGCCGTGTTCGTCGTCGCCGATCAGCGTGCGGCTGGCGTCGGCCGAGAGCGTGGTCTTGCCGGTGCCCGACAACCCGAAAAAAACCGCCGTCTTACTGTCGGGGCCGATGTTGGCCGAGCAGTGCATCGGCATAACGCCCTTAGCCGGCAGCAGGTAGTTGAGGATGCCGAAGACCGACTTCTTCATCTCGCCGGCGTAGGAGGTGCCGCCGATCAGGATCAGCTTCTCGGAGAAGTTGACCGCGATCACCGTCTCGGTGCGCGAGCCATGACGCGCGGGATCGGCGCGGAAGCTGGGCAGATCTCGGAGAAGTTGACCGCGATCACCGTCTCGGTGCGCGAGCCATGACGCGCGGGATCGGCGCGGAAGCTGGGCAGATCGATGATCGTGTATTCGGGGGCGAAGCCGACCAGCTCTTCGGCGCTCGGACGCACCAGCAGCGTGCGAGCAAAGAGGCTGTGCCAGGCGAGCTCCGTGATCACCCGAACCTTGATACGATGCTCAGTCTGCGAGCCGCCGAACAGGTCGGCAACGTAGAGCCGTTCCCGTGCTTCGAGCGCCTTGATAAAATCGACCCGCAGGTTGGCGAAGTGCTCGGGCGTCATCGGGACGTTGGTCTTGCCCCACCATACGGTGTTTTCCGTCTCGGCATCCTTGACGATGAACTTGTCCTTGGCGGAGCGGCCGGTGTGCTTGCCTGTCTGGACGACGAATGCGCCGTCCTTCGACAGCAGTCCCTCGCCGGCCCGTACAGCTTCCTCGATCAGTTCGGCCGTGCCGAGGTTGCGCAGCGTCCGAGAATCTTCGTTCACGCCGGCCAGCAGCGTGCGAGCAAAGAGGTTGGGCATCCGGACATCTCCTGTAGCGTTATCATCATCGCGTGATGGAAAGACAGTGACATCCAGTTAGCATATGGCATACATGAATTGTAAGATTGCAATTTGATGTCTGACACATCATGGAGTCACGATGATCACGTCGCAGCAAATGCGTGCCGCACGGGCGCTTCTCGGTATCGACCAGCGCCAGCTCGCCGCGCTGTCGGGCGTGTCGCTTCCGACCATCCAGCGGATGGAGGCATCGGACGGGCAAGTCCGCAGCGTCGTCGATACGCTGGTCAAGGTGATTGGCGCGCTCGAGGCTGCGGGGATCGAAATCATCGGCGAGAACGCGCCGAGCAACGGCGCCGGACGCGGCGTACGACTCAAGGAAACCGTCACCGGCAAGGGGTCTCGGCGTGTCCTTTCGGTCTTGTTCGATCAGGCCGAAGAGCCCGCGGACCACGGCCGTGGCCTATGATGCGCGGCTGACGGCTTTCACACCCAAACTGTTTACGGTGCTGGGCGAAGGTTACGGACCCGAGCGGCTGCGTCGTGACGCTCTCGCCGGCCTCACTGTCGCCATTGTCGCGCTTCCCCTGGCCATGGCGCTGGCGATCGCCAGCGGTGCTTCCCCCGACAAGGGGCTCATCACCGCCGTGGTGGCAGGCTTCCTGATCTCGGCGCTCGGCGGATCGCGGGTTCAGGTCGGCGGCCCCACCGGCGCTTTCGTCGTCGTCGTGTTCAACGTCATTGCCCAGCATGGCTATGACGGGCTGCTGCTCGCCACGCTGATGGCCGGGCTGATGCTGATCGCGGCGGGCTACGCGCGGCTCGGCAGCCTGGTGCGGTTCATCCCGCAACCCGTGGTGACCGGCTTTACCGCCGGCATCGCGGTCATCATCGCCTCCAGCCAGGTCAAGGATTTCTTCGGCCTGTCGATCGAGCAGGTGCCTGCTGATTTCCTCGCCAAGTGGCAGGCCTATTTTGCGGCGCTGGGCACGGCGCAGTGGGCGGCGCTGGTGATCGGTGCCGGCGCGCTTGGCTTGATTCTAGTGCTGCGCCGCTGGGCGCCCCGCCTACCGGGCTTTCTGATCGCCATCGTCGTCGCATCGCTGGTTGCCGCGTTCCTCCATCTGCCGGTGGAGACGATCGGCTCGCGCTTCCCCGATCTCCCTTCCGGCCTGCCCGTGCCCGCGATGCCGGACATCTCGGTGGCCAAGATCCAGGCGGTGATGCCGAGCGCCTTCACCATCGCCTTCCTGGCGGGCATCGAAGCACTGCTGTCGGCAGTCGTCGCCGACGGCATGATCGGATCACGCCATCGCTCGAACCAGGAGCTGGTCGGACAGGGGATCGCGAACATGGCGTCCGCGCTGTTCGGCGGACTGCCGGCGACGGGGGCGATCGCGCGCACGGCTACCAATATCAAGGCGGGAGCGACGACGCCTGTCGCCGGCATGCTGCACGCGGCCTTCGTGCTTCTGTTCATCCTCTTCGCTTCGGACCTGATGGCCTACGTGCCGCTGGCGGCGCTGGCGGCGATTCTGTTCGTGGTGGCTTGGGGGATGAGCGAGCACGACCGGTTCCTGCGCTTGTTGCGCATGCCGGGCGGCGATAGGGGCTTGCTGCTGCTGACCTTCGCGCTGACCGTGCTGGTCGATCTGACCGTCGCGATCGGCGTCGGCGTGACCCTGGCGTCGCTCCTGTTCATGACACGGATGAGCCGGACGGTGGCGATCGCCGCCGGCATCGACGAGACCGGCAAACCGGAAGAAGACGGCGAGGAACTGACGCAGCGCCAGGATCTGCCCGAAAGCGTGGAGGTGTTCCGCATCGAGGGCCCGATCTTCTTCGGCGTCGCCGACGAACTGCTCGACACGCTACGGCGGATCGGTCCCGCGCCCCGCGCAATCATCCTGCGTATGCGCCGCGTGCCGTTGCTCGATGCGAGCGGAGCGACCAGCCTCGAGCGGATCATCTCGCAGGCCGAGGCTGCCGGTACGCAGGTCATCTTCTCCGGCGTGAAGGGCCAACCCTTGGGGATGCTCGACCGCCTCGGCCTGGGGCAAGCGAGCACCCGTGTCCGTCACAGTCCCGATTTTGCCTCCGCACTGCGCGAAGTCTCGGCACTGTCTGCACCAACCCATATCGATACATCAGAAGGACAGAAGGCATGACCGAGACCGGTAGCGATGACTATGTGTACGACGAAGCGTCGGGCGAATGGCTGCCGGCTGCCGAAGCGGCGGCGAAGGCGGCGCAGAAAAGCACAGTCGAGGTGCGGGATTCCGTCGGCAATCTGCTGGCCGACGGAGACAGCGTGATTACCATCAAGGACCTCAAGGTGAAAGGCGCCGGCCAGACCTTGCGCAAAGGCACCATCATCAAGTCCATCCGGCTCACAGGCGATGCGCAGGAGATCGACTGCCGGCATGATGGCATCAAGGGCTTGGTCCTGCGCGCGGAGTTCGTGCGCAAGCACTGATCGTTCTCTCAATTTTCAAGCCAGGGAAGCGCTTTTGGAAACCATCACAATCGTCCTGCTTCTGCTGCTGGCGGTTATCGTCAGCGGGATCGTCTCGCGGGCGGTGCCCCTGCCTTTGCCGCGCCCCCTGTTCCAGATCGCGCTGGGCGCGGCGATCGGCCTCGTCGCCGACTGGCGCGTGACGCTCGATCCCGAAATATTCTTCCTGCTGTTCCTGCCGCCGCTGCTGTTCCTCGATGGCTGGCGAATACCACGCGAGGAACTGTTCAAGGACGGCAAGACCGTCATCGAACTCGCGCTTGGTCTCGTCGTCTTCACTGTTGTCGGCATGGGATTTTTCATCCACTGGATGATCCCGTCGATGCCGCTCGCGGTGGCTTTCGCCCTGGCCGCTGTCGTCTCGCCGACCGATCCTATCGCCGTCTCCGCCATCGCGCAGCGTGTGCCGATCCCCAAGCGGATGATGCACATCCTCGAAGGCGAGTCGCTATTGAACGACGCGTCGGGTCTCGTCTGCCTGCGCTTCGCCATCGCCGCCGCGCTGACCGGCGCTTTCTCGATCCAAAACGCGGCGCTCAACTTTCTCTGGGTGGCCTTCGGCGGGATCGCGGTCGGCGTCGGTCTCACCTGGGGGGTGTCGCGCGCGAAGACCTGGGTCACGCGCCGCTACGGCGAAGAGGGCGGCGCACAAATCCTGATCAGCCTGCTGATCCCGTTCGGCTCCTATCTGCTGGCCGAGCACCTGCACTGTTCGGGCATCCTCGCTGCCGTCGCCGCAGGTCTCACCATGGGCTTCGTCGAGACCACTGGCGAGGTCGCGGCCACCACCCGCATCCGCCGCAACACCGTATGGGACACGATCCAGTTCACCGCCAACGGCATCATTTTCGTGCTGCTCGGCGAACAGCTTCCCGGCATTCTGGCGGGCGCTGCCGACACCGTCCAGCTGACGGGGCATTACGAGCCCTGGTGGCTCGCGGTTTATGTGATCGCGATCAATCTGGGCCTTGCGGGGTTGCGCTTCCTTTGGGTCTGGCTGTCGTTTCGTCTGACCCTGTTCCGGTCGGGCGAATGGAAGACCACACCCAACTGGCGCATCGTCGCCGCCATGTCTTTTGCCGGCGTGCGCGGCGCGATCACGCTGGCCGGCGTGCTCACGCTACCGCTCGCACTGACGGACGGCACCGCGTTTCCGGCGCGTGACCTCGCGATCTTCCTCGCCATGGGCGTGATCATTGTCTCGCTGGTCGTTGCAAGCATCGCGCTGCCGTTGGTCCTACGCAACCTTGAGATGCCGGCTGAATCGTCACATGCGGCCGAGGAGGATGCGGCGCGAATAGCCGCGGGGGAAGCGGCCATCACTGCGGTAGAACGCGCTCAGCACGAGATGGCGGAAGGGCGTAGTAATGCTGACCTCTATGTTGCGGTCGCTGCCAGGATCATGGATATCTATCGCGAACGGATCGAAAGCCGCCAAGCGCGTCCAAGCGAAACGCTTTCCATGCAGGTGGCCGAACTGGTTGAGCGTGATCTGCGGATCGCGGCGCTCAAGGCCGAGCGCTCGGAGATATTCCCGAGGGTCCGCCGCCGGGAACTGGGTAGCGAAGCTGCCCGCAAGATCGTGCGCGAACTGGATCTGCTCGAAGCGCGCTATTCAGCGTGAAGCAAGCAAATTGTCTAGTTGAGACTGACAGACGCTCTGCTCTCGGGCAATATCACTTAGCAATTACGAGGGCGGGTACCATTTCAGATATGATGAGATGAATGACAGAATACATCTGGCGCAAACCATCGTTCAGCCAGGCGAAAGGCCATAAGACGGAGCTGCACGAGCCGCGCCGAATTATGGAGACGCGCTCGCGCGAACTCGTTGAAGGCTCCTTGGACGGTCGAACAATGTTGTTTGCCGGCCTCGCGGCCGGGTTGCACCATCCCCTATTCAGGCTCGCGCGCGATCTGATCGAGGGATTCGCCCGGCATCAGCAGAAAGCGCCAGATGCCAGCGCCAATCGCCGCGCCCACGAGCGGCGCGACCCAGAAGAGCCAGAGCTGCCTCACCGCAGCGGCTTCCGCAAAAAGAGCGACACCCGTAGAACGCGCGGGGTTGACCGAAGTGTTGGTCACCGGGATCGAAATCAGGTGGATCAGCGTCAAAGCGAAGCCGATCGCAAGCGGAGCGAACCCTGTCGGCGCGGCGCGCGACGTCGATCCCAGAATCACGACCAGGAAGCCTGCGGTCAGGATGATCTCGGTCAGAAGTGCCGCCTGGAGCGAATAGCCGCCGGGCGAAAGCGTGCCGAAACCGTTCGAGGCGAACCCGCCGGCGGCGAAGCCGGCCTTGCCTGATGCTATGGCGTACAGCGCCGCGCCGGCAACGATCGCACCGATTACCTGGACGATCCAATAGGGTACCAATTCCTTCCAGCTGAAGCGGTTGGCCAAGGCCAGGCCGAACGAGACCGCCGGATTGAAGTGACCGCCGGAAATCCCGCCGACGGCGTAGGCCATGGTGAGGACAGTCAGACCGAAGGCCAGCGCGACGCCGGCAAAGCCAATCCCCAGTTCGGGAAAGGCGGCGGCAAGGACCGCCGATCCACACCCGCCGAACACGAGCCAGAACGTACCGAAACACTCTGCTGCAAGCTTTCTCGTCATGATCCCCTCCGTCCCACTTCGAAAGGGCAGCATAGCTCGCAATTGCAATTAGGCCATAGCGCAAGCCCGGTTTATGCATCGAACCTTGATATGACCCAACAAACAATTGCGTTCTCTTGCGACTACGCGGGAAGAGCAAATTTGAACCAGTATCTGATGGTGGCAAGATGGACCATGCCGAGGAATCTGTTGGTCAATAAGTCGTAGCGGATGGCGAGGTTGATCTTGAAATGGCCCAACATGCGCTCGATGCCATTGCGCTGCGTGTAGAGCGTCCGATCCTACGCGATCCTCACCCGTCGGTTCGACCCACCGGGCATGCCAGCCCCTATCTTCCATCCGGCAAGGTCGGCTCGGATCGCGGCGACATCTCTTCGTTTGGCAATCACGTCGGCAAGCGTTTAGCGGTCAAGCACGGCCATAAATGCGCCAAGCGCATCCTTCAGCACGCCCGTCAGGCTGCAGGCCGGGGCGCCGCAATCGACGAGATCGAAGCCGTCCGCGGTGTGACCGCTCCGTTCCGGCGCTGGGCACCGATCAACCACGCGTCGCTCTGCGATGCCCTTCCGGCCTTCGTGCCGACCGCTCGCTCATGGCGCGGGCCGAAGTGCAAAGCGCTTCGTCCCCTCAGAAATTGCAAGATAGGCGGCGACCAATAGAGCGATCGCACCCAACACCATGCCGCTCGGCGGCGCGAAGTCTAAAAACGACGCCAACGGAAGGAATGGCAGAGTGAGCGCGGTCAGAAGTCCGCCCAGCGCGGTTACGACCAGGACAATATGCGCGCGGCTTGTCCAGGCCGGCCGGGCGGTGCGGATGATGAAGACCACCAGGATCTGGGTCGCCATCGACTCGATGAACCAGGCGGACCGGAAGGTCGCAACATCGACGTGAAAGACCTCGAGCAGGAGAACGAAGGTCGCAATGTCGAACAGCGACGATAGCGGTCCCATGATCGCCGTGAAGCGCACGAGGCCCGGCATGTCCCAGCCACGCGGCCCGGCAAGATCACTCGCATCCGCGCTGTCGAACGGAATGCCGATCTGGGAGAGATCGTAGATCAGGTTGTTGAGCAGGACCTGCACCGCGGTCAGCGGCAGGAAGGGCAGCACCAGCGAGGCGAGCGCCATGGTCAGCATGTTGCCGAAATTGGAGCTTGTCCCCATCCGGATATATTTCATGATGTTGGCATAGGTTCGGCGACCCTCGGCGACTCCGTCGGCCAGAACGCCGAGATCGGGCGCGAGCAAGATCATATCAGCCGCCTCCCGCGCGACATCGGTTGCGCCGTCCACCGAGAGGCCGACATCGGCTGCGTGGATGGCAGGAGCGTCGTTGATCCCGTCGCCCATGAAACCCACCGTATGGCCCCGCGCGCGAAGCGCCCGCACGACCCGCACTTTCTGGTCGGGCGTCACCCGCACGAACAGATCGACGGTGTCGACCCGCGCGGCGAGCGCCGCATCGTTCAGCTTGCCGATCTCCTCTCCCGTGAGCAGGCCCTCGACGGGAAGCGCCAGGCTCGCAACGAGGTGCTCGACGACGGCTCCGGCGTCCCCCGATATGACCTTGATACGGATACCGGCGGTCTCGAGCCTGGCGACCGCCTCAGCCGCGCTTGCCTTGGGCGGATCGATGAACACGCAATAGCCGGCGAAGACTAGCCCATCCTCGTCAGCATCGCCGATGCGTTCCTGGTCCGGTGCCGGCTTCCAGGCTATGCCGAGCAGGCGCAACCCCTGCGCGGCGCGTTCGTCGTGGAGTTGGATGAGGCGCGCGCGCAACCCTTCATCGATCGCGACCAGATCGCCGGATCGATCCCGCGCGTGCCGACAGAGCGCCAGCATCGTCTCCGGGGCGCCTTTGACGATCTCGATCCGCTCGCCTTCGCGCTCGGCCAGCACCGAGACGCGCCGCCGCTCGAAATCGAACGGGCGCTCGTCGAGCTTCGTCCAGCCATCGAGCGATCGGCCGGTCATGTGGGTGATCAGAGCCTCGTCGAGCGGGCTCTTGAGGCCCGTTTCGAACTGGGCGTTGATGGCCGCCAGTTCGGCGACGCGATCATCGTCGTCGCCATCGATGCCCGGATGTCCGACCAGCGTGATCCGCGCTTCAGTGAGCGTGCCCGTCTTGTCGGTGCACAGCACGTCCATCTCGCCCAGATCGTGGATCGCCGAAAGACGCTTCACCACGACCTTCGCGCTCGCCATGCGCCGCGCGCCGCGCGCCAGCGACACGGTCATGATCATCGGCAGCAGTTCGGGCGTCAGCCCGACCGCCAGCGCCATCGAGAACAGGAAGGATTGGAGGGGTGGCCGGCCAAGCGCCAGATGCGCCAGCAGCACGAACAGCACGAGGAAGATCGTGAGCCGCGCGATCAGCATGCCGAGCTTGTGAATGCCGCGCTCGAACGCCGTGGGGGTAGGCGCGGCCGCCAGGGATTGCGCGATCGCGCCGAACCGGGTCCGCGCACCTGTCTCCACGACCAGCATCGTCGCCGTGCCCGCGATCACCGACGTTCCATGGAACAGCGCGCCGCTGGCCTCCGCGGGAGTCGAGGCTTCCGGATCGGGTCCGACGCGCTTCTCGACCGGATAGGGTTCGCCGGTCAGCAGTGCTTCGTTGACCTGCGCGCCGTTGGAGGCGAGCACGATCCCGTCGGCGGGCACGAGATCGCCCGCACAGAGCTGCAGCACATCGCCCGCCACGATGGCGCTGACCGGGAGTTCGATCGGCTTGCTGTCGCGCAGCACGGTCGCATGGAGCGCGATCGAGCGCTTGAGCGCAGCGGCCGTGGCTTGCGCCCGATGTTCCTGCACCATGTCGAGCAGCGTCGAGAGGATCACCACGGCCAGAATGATGAGGAAGCTCGCAAGATCGCCGGTGATACCGGCGATGGCGGCGGCGACCAGCAGGATCGCGACCAGCGGATTAGTGAGGCGGTGGAGCAAGTCGACGAAGATCTGCAGCCGGGCGGTTTCCCCGATCTCGTTGGGGCCGTCACGGGCCAGCCGCGCGTCCGCCTCCTCCTGCGCCAGCCCTTCGCGCTTGGACGCGAGACGCGTCAGCAGCGCGTCCGGGACATATTGCCAGAACGCGCCGCCGATGTCCGCGGACGGGGACGATGCGGCCAGGGCCCGCGACAAGTCAGTGACCGAGAATCAGCGGAAACTTGCTATGGGCGAGCATACGCTTGGTCACACCGCCAAAGGTCTCCATCAGCCGCCCACGTCCGTAGGCGCCCATCATGATATAGTCTGCGTGCCAGTTCGCGGCTTCGTCGGCGATGAGCTGATCGGCAGCTGTCAAGCCATCGTCGACGATGCGGATTGAGGTATGGATATTGTGCCGCGACAGATATTGCGCGGCTTCTGTCGGCTCGGTCTGCTCGGCGCCATCTCGCGCCATGAAGATCTGCACCTCTTCGGCGAGCGCCAGGAGCGGGACGCACGCCTGCATGGTCGCCGCGGCCGACCCCTGTCCGTCCCAGGCGATGAGCGCGCGGCCCAGTTTAAAGCCCCTCCTATCGTCCGGCACGGCGACAACGGGCTTGCGCGCCTTCACGACGATGCGGCTCGCCAGCTCCCGCATGTCCGGATAGGGGAACTGATCGAGCTTGCGGTTGAGGACGATGAGATCGGCAAGCGCCGCCGCCTCGATAACGGCCTCAGCGGCGAAACCCGTCACATCGCTCCAGCTCCACACGACATCTTCGGACGCCAGGCGGGCTTCCAGGGTGGTCTTGTTCCCGGCTTCGCGGTCGCGTTCGTCAGCCAGCAGCATGGCCGATCCGGTGCCGTCATAGTCGCCCGCGATATTGGGAACCATCGTCACATCGATGCAGGACAGGTGGCCGTCCAGTGCCCGTGTCAGGTCCAGAGCCGCCTGCAGCCGGGCTTCCTGACCTTCATCAGCATGTACCAGTAACAGGATATTTTTCATCGTCGCCTCCGTCTCGTTTGGAGGAGGCTATGGCGCGATCGCGCCAGTCTATATGCGGGATATTACGGAGGCCGGTCAGACAGCCCAGGCTGTAGTTTATCTTTAATAACCAGATTGTTGGGTCATTTTTTGGGCCGAGGGTGTTCAACCGTATGATCGTCTTCGAGCCTTCACGCGCGGCGATTGTGAGCAGGAGTTCTGCGGGTTCGCCTTCCTCGACCAGGCTGCCGTTCGTGTCGGCGATTTTGCCGAGAGCGCGGCTGGGGCGCCATTTCCTCCAGTCGTTGGGTTTGCGAACCGCCGCCAGGACGCCGGCGGTCGAAGCGGAACTGGCGTGTCTCCGCAGGATCGATGACATAGGCGATCAGTTCGGCCTCCTACTGCCCCAGTTGTACGGCCCGGTCGAGCGCGCGATCGCAGCGGCAACTCATATCCGTGGCGAGGAGGGTTTTCCGCTGACGGATTGGAGTGGTCATACAGCGGGCTTTCCAGATGGGGACCTGACAGTCAGCTTAGTTCCTCGAACCAACCGAGGCGGCGCATCAGCAGCTTTTCGCCTTCGAGACAGAAGAACAGCCCGATGCCCAGAACGATGATAAGTGCGCCGTCGCCGAGGGTGAGCGCGCGGCTTTCGAAGGCCGCCTGCATGAGAGGGGCATAGGTGTAGAGAAGCTGCACCAGCACCACGATGGCGATAGCACCGAGAACGGCAGGCGTTCCGATCATGCCGCGCCAGGTCAGCGAGCGCATATGCAAATAGCGCACGTTGAAGAGGTAGAAGATCTCCGCGACCACCAGCATGTTGACGACCATCGTGCGCGCTGTCTCGATATCGCGACCTTGTCCCAGCGTGTGAAAGAAGACGCCCAGCGCCAGCGCCGCGAGCAAAACCGAGACAAGCAGGACACGCCAAAGCAGGAAGGGCGAAAGCAGCGGCGCGCTCGCTGCCCGCGGTCGCCGCGCCATCGTCCCCGGCTCGCTCGGCTCGAACGCCAGCACCAGGCCAAGCGTCACCGCCAGTATCAGGTTGATCCAGAGGATTTGGGTGGCCGTCATCGGCAGGGTGAAACCAAAGAGAATTGCGAGCACGACCGCGATGGTCTCGCCGCCGCTGGTCGGGAGCGTCCATGCGATGACCTTGCGGATATTGTCGTAAACTGTGCGGCCTTCGCGAACCGCAGCAACGATCGAGGAAAAATTATCGTCGAGCAGCACCATCTCGGCCGCTTCCTTGGCAGCTTCGGTGCCCTTGTGTCCCATGGCGGTGCCGACATCAGCCTGTTTCAGCGATGGCGCATCGTTGACCCCGTCGCCGGTCATGGCGACGATCAGGCCGTGCGACTGCAGCGCGCGGACGATCCGCAGCTTATGCTCTGGGCTGGTGCGGGCGAAAACATCGATCTCGAGGACGCACGCGGCCAACGCGTCATCGGGCAGTACCTCAAGATCCTTGCCGGTGAGACCGCGCGGCTCGTTGCTGATCTGGAGTTGGCGCGCAATTGCGAGCGCCGTGGCGAGATGATCGCCGGTGATCATCTTGACCGCGATACCGGCCGACCGGCATTCGGCGACCGCTGCCCTGGCTTTCTCGCGCGGCGGGTCGATGAAGCCCATCAAGCCGAGAAAGTCCACGCCGTCTCCCAGGTCGTCAAAGGCGATGCGCGTCTTGCGCGTGTGCAGCCGCTTTATCGCGAAGCCGAGCAGGCGCTCGCCATGTTCCGCTGCCTGCGCGATCCGCTGCTCCCAATGACTGGGATCGACACCGGCGATCGCCATCACTGCTTCCGGCGCGCCCTTGATGAAGATGACCGACTCCCCGGCCGGTCCAGCATGAAGCGTGGCCATGAAGCGATAGACGGCGTCGAACGGGATTTCGTCCAATCGCTTCCATTCGGCGCGGAGGTGATCGGGATTGATACCCGCCTTCATCGCAAGGGCAACGAGCGCGCCCTCCATGGGGTCGCCATCGACTTTCCACTGGTCGGCATCGCGTCTCAGCGCCGCGTCGTTGCACAGCAGCCCACAGCGAACGATCCCGCTTGCCGCCGCGATCGCATCGGCATCGTCCTCAGAACCTTCGCTGGTGAGGCCGCCCTCCGGGGCATTGCCGGACCCGCCAACGAGGATGGTGTCGCGCTCGATGAGCAAGCGCCGCACCATCATCTCGTTGCGCGTGAGCGTGCCGGTTTTGTCCGAACAGATCACCGAAATGGCGCCCAATGTTTCGACGGCAGGCAGACGGCGGATGACCGCATTGCGCGCGGCCATCCGCTGCACGCCGATCGCCAGCGTGATGGTGATGACGGCGGGCAGCCCCTCGGGGATGATGCCGACCGCAAGCGCCACGACCGCGATGAGGGCGTCGATCCAATGGAATCCCCGTGCGAGTACCGCAAAGGTGAACAGGACTATCGATCCGCCCATGACCAGCCAGGTGAAGCGGGTCGCGAAGCGGTTGATTTGCCGAAGTAGTGGCGTCGTCACCGTCTCGACAGCCTGGATCAGACTGCTAATGCGACCGATCTGGGTTTGCATGCCGGTTGCGGCGACCACGCCGCTTGCCTGGCCCGAGGCGACCAGCGTGCCGGAAAAGGCCATGCTGCGCTGGTCGGCGATGCCGGCGGCGTCATCGACGGGCTCTTCCTGTTTTTCGACCGGCACGGATTCGCCGGTGAGAGGCGCTTCGTCGATCAGCAGGCCTCGCGCCCGAAGCAGCCGCAGATCCGCCGGAACCCGGTCTCCAGCTTCCAGGATGACGATGTCCCCGGGCACGAGATCCCTGACTGAGATTGTCTGTCGCGCGCCGTCGCGCAGGACGATCGCGTGGGGGGCGATCATGTCGCGGATCGCGCCAAGTGCGCGCTCGGCCTTCCCTTCTTGAGCGAAGCCGACGGCCGCATTGACGAGGACGACAACCGCGATGACGAGGGCATCAACGAGGTGACCGAGCAGAGCGGCCGCAAAGGCCGCAGCCAGCAGGAAATAGATGAGTGCGCTGTTGAACTGGGACAGGAAGCGAAGGGCCGGATGCGTGGTCGCCGTGCTGGGGAGCGCATTCGGCCCATGTCGAGCCAACCTCTCCTCGGCTTCCTCTTGGCTGAGGCCGGCGATGTCAGTGCCCAGCCGGTCGAGCACCGAGTCGGCCGCCAAGGCGTGCCAGGCTGCGATCTTCTCCGGCTTCACCCCTGCTAACTCCGCTGGTTCGTTGAACTTCAGCGAAGATCAGGATTGCGGCTGTTAGGGAATATACGGGATCATACGAGGGGGACGCCGCTTACGGGAATTTGCGTAATGCCGGTAAGGCGACAGTGCCGCAAGCTTGGCGAGGAAAGGCGAGACCCGTGTCGAGCAATGATCATCACTTTTATCTGAAGCGCGTCCTGTTTCATCGCCGCCAGCTTGCACTGGCCAACTGCCAGGAAGCGCGTTTTTGCCACGCGCAGTTGGTGAAAGCCTATCAACGCCGTCTCGCAGAGGTTCGCAGCCGGCGACCAGCGAGCCTTGAGCAAGCACCTATGGCGCCTCCGAACGGTGACATAATCGCTCTTCCGCTGTGATGGCGCGAAGAATCTGCTCGACGAAACCAGCTGAGAAAGATCGATGCGTACAGCACTTGTAACAGGCGGCACCACGGGAATCGGCGCGGCGATCTGCGCCGCGCTTCAGGCGGCCGATATGCGCGTCGCCGCTACCTATAGCGGCCACGAAACCCGCGCGGCCAGCTTCACGGAGGCAACCGGCATTCCCACCTTCCGCTGGGATGTGAGCGATCATGCGGCTTGCGCAGCGGGCGTCGCGCAAGTGGAAACGGCACTTGGTCCCATCGATATCCTGGTCAACAATGCTGGCATTACACGCGATTCCAGCCTGCTCAAGATGAGCGAGGAGGCGTGGAAGCGGGTGCTTGGCGTCGATCTCGACAGCTGTTTCAACATGGCGCAGACGGTGGTCGGCGGCATGAAGGCGCGGCGATGGGGGCGCATCGTCAGCATCGCGTCGATCAATGGCCAGATCGGGCAGTTCGGACAGACCAACTATGCCGCCGCGAAGGCCGGCATGCTCGGCTTCACCAAGGCGCTGGCGCTCGAGGTGGCGCGTGACGGCGTGACGGTCAATGCCGTCGCACCAGGCTATACCGACACCGATATGGTTGCGGCCGTGGCGCCCGAAATCATGAAGACCATTGTGGCACGAATCCCGGTCGGACGTCTTGCCCGGCCAGAGGAAATCGCCCGCAGCGTTGCGTTTCTCGTTGCCGACGAAGCAGGGTTCATCACCGGATCGACGCTTTCGGTCAATGGCGGCCAGGCCATGATCTGATGGTCAGTCGTCGTGGCTGCCTGGCTCCAGGCCAAGCAGCGCGCGCGCCTTTCTGCAGAGGTCAGCCAGCAAACCCTCACTGATCAAGATTTCCCAAGTGGCGGGTTTGCCGGTTAATTTCTGCGACTGCGCGCGCACGATCTCGGCGTTGGCATCCGATGCGTCGGATATCCGGCGATCCACGCGCGCTATGCGCTGATCTTCGGACAGTTCGAGCCAAAGGCCGGTGAATTCGCACTCTGTGCGTCCCGCAACCTCCGCTATCGCCTCGCGCTCATCCGGAGTGCCGAACACCGCATCAGCGATAACGGCGTGACCCGCGGCCAGATCGTGCTGGGCAAGGCCGCCAAGGGTATCATAAACGGCAGCGCTGGCCTCGGCGCTATAAGACGAAGGGGGTAACGGCGTTTCCGAGGGAACACCCGCGAGGCGCTTGCGCAGGATGTCGCTGCGAAGGATGCGCGCGCCAGGCGGCCTGCCGACATACGCTCCAAGCGTTCGCGCCAGCGTCGACTTGCCCGTGCCCGACAACCCGCCGATCGCGATCATCCTCGGCTTTTCCTCGCCGATCAGCCTTTCCGCAAGCTCAAGATAATGCACGGCCTCTTTTCCGGCACGACCGGCCTCGCCGCCGCGCTTGGCACGCACGGCCGCCACATGGGCGCGGATGGATGCCCGCACGCTCATGAACAGCGGCATCAGGCCGATTGCGTTCTCGTCCTCGGGCGATTGATCGAGATAGCGATTGAAAACCATATTGGCCTGAACGCGCAGGCCCCGTTGCCAGAGATCCATCAGCAGGAAGGCAAGATCGTAAAGAACGTCCGTCGTCGCGAGCTCGGCATCGAATTCGAGGCAATCGAACGGCGTCGGCACGCCATCGATCGTCGCGATGTTGGCTAGGTGCAGGTCGCCATGGACATGGCGGATGCGGCCGGCCTTTCCGCGCGCATCGAGCAGTCCACTGTTGTGATCCACAAGGGCGTTGAGCCGCTCCGTCAGTCCGGCGGCAGCGTTAGGGTCCAGGATGTCGGAAGAGGCGCCCATCGCTTCGGCATTGCCGGCGATGATCTGGCGAATACGGGCGGCGCCGTCGCCGGGCCAGGCGATCTGCGCTCTGGAATGGAAGCCGACGAGGGAATCGGCCAGCTGCCGCAGCGCTGCTTCATCGAGCGCGCCCCGCTCAGCCAGTTCGCTCCAGAGCGCACCATCCGGAAATCGCCGCATCTCCAGGATCCAGTCGATCGCTTCGCCGCCGCCGTCGATGGCAAGCAGACCGGCTTTGTCCCGCGTGATCGGATGCACGGCTTTGTAGAGGCTCGGCGCGGTTCGGCGATTGAGCGCAAGCTCGGCTTCCAAAGCCGTCCGGCGCTTGTCGGGTGTGGAGAAGTCGAGATAGCCCAGATCCACCGGACGCTTGATCTTCCACGCCGTCTCGCCGCTCAGGAAGATGCTCGCCGCGTGGGTGTCGATCCGCCGGACAAGCCCTAAGTTTCCGAAGGCGTTGCTGGAGGCAAGCCATTCAGCCATGTCGGGCGCGTCCTTTGGCGTTGGATCAGCCATGATAACCGGTCGCCGTCTCCGCGCGCGGAGGGATGAGAACCGCGGCGCCGGTGAGCGCCCCCGTTCGCAAGCGATCGAGCGCGATATTCGCTTGTTCCAGCGGGAAAGTCTCGGTGACCGTGCGTAGGCCCGACTGGGCAGCCACCTCGAAGAAGGATGTGCCGTCCTCGCGCGTCAAATTGGCGACGGAGAGAATCTGGCGCTCTGCCCACAGGTCCGCATAAGCAAAGGCCGGGATATCGCTCATGTGGATGCCCGCACACACAACACGGCCACCCTTGCGCACCAGCTTCAGCGCGGCGGGGACGAGCGCACCCACGGGCGCGAAGATGATAACCGCATCGAGGTCTTGCCGAGGCCGCTCGCTTGAGGGTCCCGCCCAGCAGCAGCCCAGCGATCGCGCGAACGCCTGGGCTTGCGTGTCGCCCTCGCGCGTGAACGCATAGACCTCGCGTCCCTGCCAAATGCCGACCTGGGCAATGATATGGGCGGCCGCGCCGAAGCCGACGAGGCCGATGCGCCGGCCGTCGCCGGCGAGCCGCAGCGCCCGCCAACCGATGAGGCCGGCGCACAGCAATGGCGCCGCCGCGACATCGGAGAAACTGTCGGGAAGCGCGAAGCAGAAATGCGCGTCGGCGACGACATGGGTCGCGTAGCCGCCATCGCGTGTCGCGCCGGTGAATTCGGGCGCATCGCAGAGATTTTCCCGGCCGGAAAGGCAGTATCCGCAATGGCCGCATGTCCGCCCGAGCCAAGGCACGCCTACACGCTGGCCGATCTGGAAGCCTTCGACCTCCCTGCCGATTTCGAGCACATGGCCGACGATTTCATGGCCCGGAACGATCGGATAGTTGGCGGGAACCTCGCCGTCGGCAATGTGAAGATCCGTGCGGCACACGCCGCAGGCAGTCACGGCGATGAGCAGCTGATCCGCGCGCGGACGAGGTATGGGGCGCTCGACGCGCCGCAACACCGCATGAGGTGCGTCGATCTGCATGGTGATCATCACCGCCACGGGTTCACCAACCTGGCCAGGGGGCCTATCTTTCGCTGATGGCGCATGCGCTTATGCCCCGGGGGCCGTGTCTCCAACAAGGTCGGCTTCCAAGAGGATGAGGGTGGGATCGCCGGCATAGGCTCGCGCGGTGAAGCCCAGATCGCGCTCGACCTCGATCGCGGCGTGATTGTCTCGGCTCTCGATCGACTGCAGGCGCAAGATGCCCCTGGCGCGCGCGCGCTGCGCCACGTGCCGCAGCAGGCTCCAGCCAATGCCTTGGGCCTTCCAGTCGCGGTGGACGGAGACGGCGACTTCGGCGGTCTCGCTTTGCGCATCGGCGGCAAGCATTGCAACGCCGACAAGCGCTCCACCCTCCTCGTAAGCGAGGAGCGTCACCGTCCGTTCCCGATCGGTCCGCAGCATCGCGGTGATCTGGTCGTGGCCAACATGCTGGACCGCCGAAAGGAAGCGGAAGCGCAAATCCTCGAGCGTCACATTCTCGAAGAAGGTTTCGAGCTCGGTTTCGTCGGCGGCATTAGCCGGGCGAACGTGCAGGCGCAGTCCGATGCCGGTCGTGATTTCTGCTTGCGGGCTCGATGGTTCAGAAAGAGGCGGTGACATTGAGGATGCTCCGGAAATCCTGGTGCGGGATTGACTGGTGAAAGGTGATCAATGTCCTAGAAGGACGGGGACAGGCGCGCCGTCGATCAGGTCGTGGGTGACGCCGCCCAGGAAGAGTTCGCGCAGCCGCGAATGGGCAGATGCGCCGATGGCCAGCAGATCCGCGCGGTGCTGCCGCGCAAAATCGACCAGAACCGCCGACTGGTTCTCGCCTTCCGAGAACAGGGCGTGAACCGTCACGTCGAACCCATGGCGGCTGAGATTGCGGGCGATATCGGCGCCCGGCTGGGATCCATGCCCCTTGGTACTGGACTTGGCATCGACAACGAGAATGTCGATCTTTGCCCCTGGCTGCGCGAGCTTCAGCGCATCGCCAAGCGCACGGGTCGCCTCGCGCGTCGCATTCCACCCGATCGCAAGGTGAGCGAAAGGACGGGGCTTCCATTTCGCGGGCAGGACGATCACCGGCCGCCCGGACGAAAGGGCAATGTTCTCGAAGAGCCGCCGCCGCAGATGCTTGTTGGCATAGGCATCCACCGGTCCGAAAACGACCAGGTCGGCGTAGCGAGCCTGCACGGGGGCTTTGTCGAGCAGGGCGCCGGGCTCGTCGCTCAGGATGCGGACCTCGAAGCCGTCACGCTCGCCGATCCTGGCGACCTTTGCCTGCTTTTCCTCGGCCGCTTCGACATAGTCCGAAAGCAGAAAATAGGGCTGCGTGTAGGCCAGGGCATAATCCGGCGTCGGGACCGCCGACAGGATTGCCACGCTCAAATGCGCCTCATGAAAGCGCGCGAAGTCTCGCACGTCTTTCAAGAACTGCTCGTCATCATCGCCTGTGTCGACGATCGCCAATATGTCTTTCACCGTCATGTCGCCCTCGCGCATAGAAGCTGCCGAGAAGGTCGATCATCTCACGGAGAAACGCATTCGTGGAATCTACTTAGATCGGGTAGGGCTCAGGCCGTAGAACGGCGACCGGATTGCTGGTTCCGGGCGTTCGCCAGTTTCCCGATCGATTAACGGTTCTTTGGCCAGAAGGCCGCGGCCAGTAATCTGGAAGGACCGTAGGGTTCGACCGATCGGCACCTTTGCTATCATGATCCGCGCCGACCGGACGGCGCAAGAAAATGCGGCCACCATGATCTCGTTGCTTTGCGTTGCGTCATGATAATCATGCGAGCCGTCCATCACCCTGATCATCGGTGCGATGTATGGATTGGGATGCGGGCTAAGCCCGACCCGTCGCGCGGTCGACGCATGCGCACAGGCGACGGTCAAGCAGGGGCTTTTCCAGTATCTCATCGAACAGTGCGCCCACGCTTTGGTCGATATAGTCGCTGCGGTGGGCGGTGATCAGGATGGCGGGACGTCGCCATCCCACGGCGCGAAGGCCGCGCAGCAGATCCAAGCCGCTCATCCCCGCCATGCGATAGTCGGTGACCAGGCAGGCAGCCTCGACCGCGGACGGATCGGCAAGCGCCTGGACGCCATTGGAAAAGGCGCGCACGTCATAACCGCGGGCCTGAAGGATCAGTTGGATCGACCGGCGAACCGCGCTGTCATCCTCCACAAGGAGGACACGCGGTCGTTCCGGTTCGGTCGAAGGAGCGAGGTGGGGCATCGTGCATCCCTCCCGGCAAAATGCGGTTCTGTTGCCACTATGTGTCGCGGCCCAGACCCTCGTCCCTACGTAAACATCCCAATCTGGGAGCGCGGCGCTCGCCATCCTCGCGTTGCATCACAAGGACACAGCCTTGCCAGCGTCAGGTCAAGCGGTTGCCCGGGCCTTCCCATCGGTCCCAGCTGTCATGCAGGAGATGACGATCCCTGTTCGCGGTCGGTGCCCAATCCTGCCGCGAAAGCGATCCGCAGGGCATCGGGGAACGAGTGAACCCCGAGCTTCGTCATCAGATTGGCGCGGTGAACCTCGACCGTTCGGGCCGAGATGTCGAGATCAAAGGCAATCGTCTTGTTGGGCAGACCTCGGGCGAGGCCTTCGAGCACATCGCGCTCGCGTGGGGTGAGGCTGGCTATCACAAGCGCTGCTTCCTGTGCGGAGGCCGCGTAACGCTCCTGATCGTCCAGACGTGCGAAGGCCCTCTCGATAGCACCGAGAAGGACCGCAATGTCGAAAGGCTTCTCCACGAAATCTACCGCGCCAGTCTTCATCGCGCGCACCGCGATGCCGACATCGGCATGCCCTGTGAGCAGCACGATCGGCATTGTCACGCCTTGATCGACGAGTGCTTGCTGGACTTCCAGGCCGTCGATGACCGGCATGCGGACGTCGAGGAGAATGCAGCCGTCGGTCGCGTGACGAACCCCCTTGAGAAAATCGACGCCAGAGGCCCAGGCTTCCACCCGGTATCCCGACTTCTTGAGAAGGAAGCCCGCCGAACGGCGGATCGCGGCCTCGTCATCGACAATATGCACGGTACGCCTATCCGACATCGCGGTCCTCCGGAACGATATGCATCAACGTGAAATGAAAGCGCGTTCCGCCTTCGGCGGGGGTCTCCACCCAGATCTTACCACCATGCGCTTCAACGATCGTCCGGCAGATCGACAGCCCAAGACCCATCCCCTCGGCCTTGGTGCTGAGGAATGCCTGGAACAACTGGGCGGCGACTTCCGCGTCAAGGCCGGGCCCGGTGTCGGCGATGGTTACGCGCACCATGGCCGGCCCTTCCAGCCCGGTCGCGATCGTCAATTCGCGCGTGGGGCTTTCCGCCATCGCTTCGGCTGCGTTGCGGATGAGATTGACGAGGACCTGCTCGATCTGGACACGGTCGGCCAGCACCGGCGTCGCATCCGAATCGAGCTGAAGCCGGGTCTCGATGCCATGTTCGCTGAGCCCCACCAGACCAAGCGAACAGGCTTCCTCGATAAGCTTCGGCAAATCCTCGACCTGCTTCTGCACCTCGCCCCGCGCCACGAAATCGCGCAACCGGCGAACGATCTGGCCAGCGCGCAGGGCTTCCGATGCGGCATCCGCTAGTGCTTCGCGAATCTCTGCAACCGTCTCCGGATCAGGATCTTCCAGAAGCACATGAGCGATTTGTACATAGTTGACGACCGCCGTGATCGGCTGGTTGAGTTCATGGGCGAGCGTCGATGCCATGGCGCCCATCGCGCTCACGCGCGAGACGTGTATCAATTCGGCCTGCAGATCCTTGAGACGCGCCGCCGTCGCCTCCTGGTCGGTCAGATCGCGCATGAAGCCGGTGAAAACCCTTTCCCCGCCGCCGGTCGCTTCGCCGATCGCCAGTTCGTGCGGGACGAGCGTCCCGTCCTTCCGGCAGCCCATCACCCGCCGTGTGCTGCCGATGATGTGCGCCACGCCGGTCTCAAGATATCGAGCGATATAGAAGTCATGCACCTCGCGGTCGGGAGATGGCATGAGCATAGAGACGTTCTTGCCCAGCACCTCGGCCTCCTCATAACCGAACATCCGCTGCGCCGCATGGCTGAACGAGAGCATTATGCCCTCGGCATCGATGACCACCATGGCGTCGGGAACGCTGGCCAGGATCGAGTTTAGTTGCGCCTCCCGTTTCTCGATCGCGCGTTCGGCCGCTTTCTCGTCTGTGATGTCGCGAACGACCTTTCCGAACCCGCGCAGGCGACCGTCTTCGTCATACAGTGGGGTGATGGTCACATCGGCGAGGAATTCCGACCCATCCTTGCGCAGGCGCCAGCTTGCCTCCTGAAATCGGCCCTCCGCGCGTGCGCGATCAAGATCGGCCTGGGGTTTGCCACGCGTGACATCGTCTTGAGGATAGAACACCGCCGCGCTACGTCCCAGGATGTCCTCCTCCTTCCAGCCCTTGATCCGCTCGGCGCCCTTGTTCCAGATGGTAACCCGGCCTCTTTCATCGAGCATGTAGATGGCGAGGCTCGTCGCGCCGTCGATCAGAAGCGCCAGTTCTTCCGCGGTTTCGTGTGCCTTGCGCGAGTTCTCACCGGCGTCGATTTCGTGAACATGCGCGGCCTTCCGCCAGTGCGAGAGACGGCTCGTGAGCAGAATGAGCCCGAGCGAAATGATCGCGAAGCCCGATGCGTGAACCAGATGATCCATGTCGCGGAACGGCGTATCGATCAGGAGAAAGCCGATAACAGCCGACGCCGCCGTCGCAAAACCTGCCGTCATCACGCCGCTTGTCCATGCCGATGCGAGAACCGCCACTGTCAGCAGGAGCCAGATCGGGCGATCGGCGAGCAACGGTTCGAGTGCAAGCGCGGCCACCGTGGCGATCGCGACGAAGACGATCGCCATCAGGAGTGATGCTATCGGACCCGCACGCGGTGTCAGGGTTGAATGACTCTTTGCCATCGATTTCGATCCGCGGGCTATGATGCAGCATGCCTCAGACTGCACTCACAGCAGCTTACTGCAACTCCTGCCCGGCATCGATGCGATTATTGGAGCGCGATGTGACCGTTCCGCGACGAAGTTAGGCTAAGTACATTCCACAATGGCTGCGAACAGCTGCCTCGACGAGGCTGCAATCGTTCCGTCTGAAAGGACGCGCCAGATCAGGAGAAAACCATGGCACAGCCTCTCGAAAATGTCGTCGCTCTCGCTCAGGCGAATATCCGGTTGGGTCTGAAGGTCGCTGAAACCTGGCGCGAAAGCGGCCAGAAGCTGATCGAGCTCGGCATGAAGGGTGCATCCGAGATCGGAGAGGAAGCCCGCCTCGCCCTCGCGAACGGCCTGGCGAGCGAGAAGAGCGTTTCGGTGAACAGCGTCAACGGGCACTGGCAGGACATGCTCGCCGAAATCGAGGCTGTCCGCACGGCGACCGCGCAGGAGATGGAAACCGCCGTCAGTGACTGGCGCAAGAGCTGGACCGATGCGTTGACTGTTGCGCCCGCGCTGCCCGTCGAGACGCTTTTCAAACCCTGGCTCGCCTTGGTGGCATCGGCCGCACCAACGCCGGGTCGAGAGAAGGACACGCCGGCCAAGAAGTCCTGAGTAACGTTTGCCCGCGCGGCGGCCTCACGCAAGCAGATGCTGGCCGCTGTCCACCGGGATGATGGTTCCCGTGATGCGACGGGCCGCGTCGCTGACGAGGAAGGCCGCCAGGGCGCCGACATCGGCAATGTCGACCAATTGCCTTGACGGGGCCGCGGCGGCTGCGCGCTCCAGAAGCTCATCGAACCGCTCGATGCCACTTGCAGCCCGCGTTGCGATCGGACCGGGCGAGATCGCGTGGGCGCGGATTCCCTTGGAACCGAGTTCGGCCGCGACGTAGCGCGTCGCGCTCTCGAGCGCGGCCTTGACCGGTCCCATGAGGTTGTAATTCTCGACCACGCGCTCGGACCCGTAAAAGGTAACGCAAAGGAGGCAACCGCCATCCGCCATCAGCGGCTCGGCCAGTTTCGCCATGCGCAGGAAGCTGTGGCACGAGACGTCCATCGCCAGCGCAAAGCCCTCTGCCGAGGAGTCGACGACCCGCCCGTGCAGATCGTCGCGCGGCGCGAAGGCGATCGAGTGCAGGACGAAATCAAGGCCGCCCCATTCGGTTCGGACACGTTCAAAAAGAGCTTCGAGTTCACCCGGTTGCCGGACATCGCAAGGGGCGATCCATTCAATGCCGAGCGCCTTTGCGACCGGTTCGACATAGGTCTTCGACTTGTCGTTCAAATAGGTGGCAGCCAACTGTGCGCCACAGCGCGAAAAAGCCTCGGCGCAACCGGCCGCGATACTGCTGTCATTGGCGATTCCGACGACCAGCCCGCGCTTTCCTGAAAGATCCACCAGCGGTTTCATTGAAAGTTGCTCCCTGTCGGCCTGATGAGTTGGACAACGTGATGGGCGATCACGGCTTCTTCATCGGTCGGAATGACGCGGACGAGAATCCTGCTTTGCTTTGCGCTAATGACGTTGGCGTTGCGCTGATTTGCTTCCGTGTCGAGGGAGAGACCCGTCCAGGATAGGCTCTCGCAAATGCGCGCGCGGATAACCGGATCATTCTCGCCAATTCCCGCCGTGAACACGAGGCCGTCAAGTCCGCCGAGCGCGGGGATCAGCGCCGCCGTCTGACGCGCGGCCTGCCGCACGAACAGATCGATCGCTTCGGCAGCCTCGGGCGCGTCGCTGGCGTGGAGCGTGCGCATATCGCTCGACAAGCCTGACACGCCGAGCAGTCCTGATTTCTTGTAGAGCAGCGTTTCCACCTCCTGCGCCGCCAAGCCCAATTGCATCTGCAAATGAAGGACGACGCCGGGATCCAGCGCGCCCGACCGCGTGCCCATCATCAGGCCATCGAGCGCTGTGAAGCCCATGGTCGTGTCGATGTTCCGGCCTTCGCGCATCGCGCACAGGCTGGCGCCGTTACCGAGATGCGCGGCGATCACCCGTCCGCCCAAACGTTCCGGATCGGCTGCCCGCAGTTGGCCAGCGATATGCTCGTAGGATAGCCCATGGAAACCATAGCGGCGCACGCCCTTGTCATGGAACGCGCGCGGAAGAGGGAGGCGGGTGGCGAGAGCGGAAAGCTCGTGGTGGAAGGCGGTGTCGAAGCAGGCGATCTGCGGAAGGTGCGGCGCGAGCGCACGCAGCGCGCGCACTGCGGCCAAATTGTGGGGCTGGTGAAGCGGCGCCAGCGGGATCAGAGCTTCCAGAACTTCGAGCAGGGCATCGTCTATCCGTCGTGGCGCGGCGAACTCGGCCCCGCCATGGACAACGCGGTGACCGATCGCGATAATCTCGCGGTCTCCGAGTTGCGTGGCGGCCCAAGCGAACAGGTCTTCGAGCAGATGCTCATGCGAAATCGCATTCCCTTGCGGCCAGTTCCGCTGAAGGATGACGTCGCCTTGGGCGTTGCGAGCGCGCAGGCGGGGTGCCGTGCCGATCTCCTCGATCTTGCCGCCCGCATCGAAGCGGAGACCATCTGCCGAAAGCTCGTACAGCGCAAACTTGATGCTGGAAGACCCGGCGTTGAGGGTGACGATTGCCTTCACGAGTTGCGCACCAGAGGACCCGGCGCCGCTTTCGGTGCGGCGCGCGCGAGAAGCACAGCGACCGCGCAGGACGCGAGGCTCGTACGCAGCGAGTCCGCCCGGCTGGCCAGGATGATGGGCACGCGCGCGCCGAGCACTACGCCGGCCGCATCTGCGCCGCCCAGGAAGGTGAGCTGCTTGGCGAGCATATTGCCGGCCTCGAGATTGGGAACGACGAGGATTTCAGCACGACCGGCGACGGGGGAGACGATGCCCTTTTCCCTGGCGGCCTTCTCGCTGATCGCATTGTCGAAGGCGAGCGGGCCATCGAGAATGCCGCCGCTGATCTGGCCGCGATCGGCCATCTTGCAGAGCGCGGCGGCCTCGAGGGTCGAACGGATTGCCGGATTGACTGTCTCGACCGCCGACAGGATTGCGACCTTCGGCTCTTCGATGCCGATCACATGTGCCAGATCGATCGCATTGCGGATGATGTCGGCCTTGTCTTCCAGGCTCGGCTCGATGTTGATCGCAGCATCAGTGATGATGAGCGGTGTGGGATGGCCTGGCACGTCCATCACATAGGCGTGGCTGATCCGGCGCTCCGTTCGAAGGCCGGTGGCCGAGGGGACGATCGCGCCCATCAACTCGTCGGTATGAAGCGAGCCCTTCATGAGGAGCCGTGCCTCGCCCGATCGGACAAGCTCCACGGCGCGGGCAGCCGCTGCATGGCTGTGCGGCGTGTCGATGACCTGGAAGCCGGAGATATCCTTGCCCGCTTCCTCTGCTGCCTTGCGGATACGCGCTTGCGGGCCGACCAGCACGGGCAGGATAAGACCAGCCTCAGCCGCGTCAACTGCTGCTACGATTGCCGATGAACTACATGGATGAACGATGACGGTCGGCACCGGCTCACCTCCGGCGGTCCGCTTGATGAGCCTGTGGTAGCCATCATGATCAGAAACCTGCACGTCGGGCAGCGCAATGCGCGGGCGCCGCACCTTCTCAGGCGGCGCACGAACCTCGGCCTCGCCGGTGATGACATCCTCGCCCTTCTGGTTGACGCAGCAGCAGTCGAACAGGATGACCTGATGCTCGGCACGCTTCTCCTTCACCGTTACCGATGCGGTGATGGTGTCGCCCAGACCGACCGGCCGGCGGAACCGCAGGCTCTGGCTGAGATAGATCGTTCCCGGACCAGGTAGCTCGGTGCCGAGCACCGCCGAGATCAGGCCACCGCCCCACAGGCCATGCGCGATCACCCGGCCGAACAGGTCGCTCGCGGCGAATTCCGCGTCGAGATGCGCCGGATTGACGTCCCCGGAGACCAACGCGAAGAGCTGGATGTCCCGCTCGCCAAGCACACGGGTGACCTTTGCGCTGTCGCCAACCGCGATCTCGCCATAGGTGCGGTTCTCGATCATCTCCGGGCTGCTCATCTCAGCGCTCCATCACATAATGACCGGGGGCATCGCAGAGCGGTCGATAGGCGCCCTCCGCTTGTCCCATAGCCGGCGGTGGGACGCGCTGGCTCGAATGCTCGCCGAGCCAGCGGCCCCATTCGATCCACCAGGAGCCGTCCCGGGCTTCCGCCTGTTCGAGCCAATCGTCCGGATCGAGTGCGGGGTCATCGAGCGGCCGGGTTGAGACCTGAAAATGGCGATGCGCATGGCCGGGCTCAGACACTATCCCGGCATTGTGACCGCCGCTGGTCAGGACGAAGCGGATTTCCGCGCTGGTCAGCCAATGGATCTTGTGGACCGAGCGCCAGGGCGCGACATGGTCACGCTCGGTCCCCACCACGAACAAAGGCTGGCGTAGGGCCGACAGGGTGATCGTGCGGCTGCCGACTTTGAAATGGCCCTCGGCGAGATCATCGTCGAGGAAGAGCTGGCGCAGATACTGGCTGTGCATGGCGAAAGGCATGCGGGTCCCGTCGGCGTTCCAGGCCATGAGATCCGACATAGGCTCGCGTTCGCCCATGAGGTAAGTGCTAAGAATCCGCGACCAGATGAGATCGTTGGATCGCAGGATCTGGAACGCGCCGCCCATCTGTCCGCTGTCGAGATAGCCCCGGCTCCACATCATGTTCTCAAGGAGGTTGAGTTGGGCCTCGTCGATGAAGAGGCCGAGTTCGCCCGGCTCGCTGAACTCGGTCTGCGCGGCCAGCAGGGTGAGTGTGGCCAGGCGGTCGTCCTCGTCGCGCGCCATCGCCGCTGCCGTGATAGCGAGCAGGGTGCCGCCCAGGCAGTAGCCCAGACCATGAACCTTGTCCGATCCGGTGATCGCCTGGACAGCGTCGAGTGCGGCCACAGGCCCCAGGCGGCGATAATCGTCCATGTCGAGATCGCGATCCTCGCTGCCAGGATTGTGCCAGGAGATCATGAACACCGTATGGCCCTGGCCCACGAGCCAGCGGACCAGCGAGTTCTCGGGCGAAAGGTCGAGGATGTAAAATTTCATGATCCAAGCCGGCACGATCAGGATCGGCTCGGGATGGACAGTATCCGTGGTCGGCGCGTACTGGATCAGTTCGATCAATTCATTGCGATAGACCACCTTGCCTGGTGTTACGGCTACCGTTTCGCCTACAGCGAATTGTTCGGAACCGAGAGGTGGTTCGCCCCGGGTCAGGCGCTGGGCATCCTCCCACCAATGACTTGCTCCATCGAGGAGGCATTGCCCGCCTGTCTCGACGATCCTGCGCTGGAGCACGGGATTGGTTACGAGGAAATTGGTGGGGGCAAAGACGTCAAGGAGCTGGCGCGCGGTAAAATTGACCATGTCCTCATGATGCCGCGAGACGCCGCCGATCCCGGTGGTTGCGGCATGCCACCATTGCTGGTTGAGCAGGAAGGCTTGCGAGATCAGGTCAAACGGCTGCTTGGTCCAGGCAGGATCGGCGAAGCGCCGATCCTGCGGCAACGGCGTGATCGCAGGTGCTGCCTCATCGTCTCCAGCCTTGCGGTTCACATAGTCGGCGATTCGTCCGACCTTGCGACCCGCCTTGAGCGCGAGTTGCAATTGCTTGCCCGGCGAGATCGCAAGATGCGCGCTCCAGTCCAGGAATGCCTGGGTCATCGTGACGGGCGAAAGCCCGGATGTCGCCTGCGCCATTAGGGCTGCGGCCGCGCGATCGAGCATCTGGGCGATCCCGTCCATCGGGTCCGGATCGACATGGGATAGGCTAGAGGTCATCATATCTGCTCCGTTGGCTTGGCATGGGCAATGCCTTCCGGGATCGAGCCTCGCACTACGTAATGTCCGTTGGATCGTGACCACGAGGATTTCCAGAACGCCCCCTACCGATCGGGCAGCATCGAACCCGTCTCGATGAAGCGCTGGTGCCACGACAAAGCCTCGCCCGGCAGGGACGGGGATTGCTGGCCGTAGGAGCGTTGGCGCGCGCGGCGATAATAGTCGGTGAGCGCGGGCCGATAATCGGGATGCGCGCAATTCTCGATGATGACCGCCGCGCGCTGCTTGGGGCTGAGGCCACGCAAGTCGGCAAGCCCCTGCTCGGTAACCAGCACCTGCACGTCCTGGCTGATATGATCGACATGGCTCGCCTGCGGCACGATCGCAGAAATCTTGCCGCCCTTTGCCGTGGAAGGCGTCACGAAGATCGAGACATAGGCGTTGCGCGCGAAATCACCGGAGCCACCGATGCCGTTCTGGATGCGCGATCCCATGACGTGGGTCGAGTTTACGTTGCCATAGATGTCCGCCTCGATCAGCCCGTTCATGGCGAGGCAGCCAAGCCGACGGATCAGTTCGGGATGATTGCTGATTTCCTGCGGCCGCAGGATCATCTTGTCGCGATACCGCCCCATGTCCGCGTTCAGGCGTGCCGCCGCCTCCGGGCTCAGCGAAAAGGCCGTTGCCGAGGCCATGCGCAGTTTTCCGGAATCCAGCAGGTCGAGCATCCCGTCCTGAATGACCTCGGTGTAAGATGTCATATTCTCGAAGGGGCCGGTAACCAGACCGGAGAGCACGGCATTGGCGATATTGCCCACGCCCGATTGCAGCGGCAGCAGCGAGGCGGGCAGCCGGCCCCTGTCGACCTCATGCCGGAAGAACTCGATCAAATGACCGGCGATGGCGCGCGCGGACGCATCGGGTGCCGCAAAGGGAAGATTGCGGTCGGGCGCGTCGGTCTCGACGATTGCGATGATCTTGTCCGGGTCGCACCGGAAATGAGGCTCGCCGATACGGTGGTCGGGACGCACCAGCGGTATGGGCACGCGATGCGGCGGCAGGGCCGTACCGTAATAGATGTCGTGCATTCCCTCCAGCGCCGAATTCTGCCAGCGATTGACTTCCAGGATCACGCCATGGGCGCGGTCAAGCCAGGTCTTGTTGTTGCCGACCGAGGAGGATGGGATCAGCGATCCATCGGCGCGGATGCCGGCCACTTCGATCACCGCCACGTCGAGCGGCCCGAGAAAACCCTGCCACGCCATCGGCGCGACCTGGCTCAGATGCATGTCAAAATATTCCATCTCGCCGCGATTGATCTTCTCGCGCGCGATCGGGTCGGAATTATAGGGCAGGCGGAATTCGATGCCATCGGCCTTGGCCAGCGCACCGTCCAGTTCGGGGCCGGTAGATGCGCCTGTCCAGACGCGGCAACGGAAACGCTCCCCGGCTGCATGCGCCGCCTCGACCCGCTTGGCGAGCGCCACCGGTACCGCCTTGGGATAGCCCGAACCGGTGAAGCCGCTCATGCCGATCGTCATGCCGTCGCTGATCAGGGCCGCGGCCGCATCCGCGTCCATGATTCTGCTTTCTAGACCGACATTGGCGATGCGATATCCAGGCACGTTAACTCTCCCCTTGGTGGACACCTTAGATTTCGGTGTCCATGGTTTCTGGACGTTTTGCGTTTCAGCCTTCCGGCTGGTCGATATCGGACGGATCGCCCATCCTGATCTCGAGAATGTGGAAAATGCGCAGGGCTGCCGCGATGTCTTCGTTGGAGACGCCTGCCAGCAACCTTCGGCGCAGCCGGGTGAACTGAGCTTCGACAATCGATGCGACCCGCCGTCCCTCGATGGTTAGATGAAGTTTTTTGGCGCGGCGGTCTACGGCGTCCTCCACCCTTTCCACCAGGCCCAGCGCACAGAGCCGGTCCAGTTGCCGGACGAGAGCCGGACCTTCCACGCCCAGAGCACGTGCCAGATCTCCCTGCCGAGTCCCGTCCTCCATGCGGCCCAGCATCGCCAGCGGGAAGGCGCTCGCACCCGACAGACCAAATTCCTCGACGACCGTGTCGAATTGCCTGGGATAGTGCCGGCCCAGCAATATCACTCCGGTCGTCAACTGCTGCTCGGCCAAGGTGCGCTCGTCGGTCATATTAAATTGATAACGCGTTAATAATTAAACAGCAATCTAATGTGTCTGAAATGATCGTCGTCAAGCCGTTTTCCGCGGGCCAACGCTCGCTGAAGCGCTGCCTTCGCCCCGTCATGAGGCGGAATAGGATCTGGAGCGCGTGACAGTGTCGGCCAGAGCCGACGCGGCGCGTGATGGTACGCCGAAGTTGGTTGAGGTGGTCTTGTTCCGGGTTTTTGTACGGACCCGGCCGGTCGCGGGGCCGTGTCTTTGTATCGACATCGGCGAGACTTTTTCCGGGACGGTCAGCATGATCGACGCGAACCAAATCGAGGGCAAGGGATGCCCCCTCGGCCGCGTGGGAGGCCGCTCGCAGATATGGTCCCGGATCAGCGATTGAGCGTGGTGATCCGAGGCATAGACCAGGTGGTCGGGATTGGCTTGCCAGAAGATTCTGAACTTCAGGATCGACCGGGTTTCCAACTGGCATCCCGAAATGAAATTGCTGCCGAGCGAGAATGGGCTGTCGCGCAGTACGTCGGTCTCGCACTTGTTCGGCGATACGCGAACGCCGGCGGTGATCTTGAACCGGTCGAACAGTTCGTAGTCGGCCTAGACTACGCCGGCGAACTGCTCATCGACCCAGCTGAGTTGCGTATAGAAGAACCGGTCGGCTGGCAGGGCATTGTGTGTCCGCCTCCCTTTCGACGAGGTGGCGTTCCGAACTGAGGCAATGGCCAACGAAGAACAGTTTCTCCCATCCAATTCTGTCGGTCGGGTCCGCTGCCGGCCAATCGCGCCGATCACTCATCCGCCTCGCTGTCGATAACGACCAGCTTTTGCCCGGATGAAGCACTGACGAGGCTTTGCGGGGTTACGATTGCAGTCGCCCCCGGTTGCAGGATCGTGCGCAATGCGTCCTGAAAGGCCGAGGGTATCTGGAGGCGCCCGCGCTCGTCGGCGGTGACTGCGTGCCCGGCCACACCAACCTGTCCCGGCAATTCAAGCTGCAGCCAATGAAACCCTTCGGTATCGACGCGCGAAAGCGTGAACACGCCCATATCGGTGAGATCGCCAACGATCCGGACCGGGGCCGTCCCGATCCGGACTCCATCGCGCAGGACGACAATGCGCGCATCCGCGCCGCTGACGACGATCGACACCGGTCCCGATGGCGCGGCGTCGGGATTCCACGTTGTGGCGTCCAGCGCTTCGGCGTCACCATCTGGACCGCTATCGAGGAACTTCGGGCTCGGCGCGATACGCGGGACGCTCTGGTCTCCCGCGATAACGACCGTCATGCCGAGACTGGTCACACCATAGAGCGCGCGAGCGAACTCCATCGGCAGGCGGATGCAGCCATGCGAAGCCGGGTAGCCAGGCAGGTTACCGGCATGCAGCGCGATGCCGTCCCAGGTCAGCCGCTGCATGAAGGGCATGGGCGCATCATTATAGAGGCTCGACTTGTGATCGACCTTCTTCTGAAGAATGGTGAACACGCCGGTCGGCGTTTCATGACCTTCCTTGCCGGTGGAAACGGTGGATATACCGATGGGTACGCCGTTGCGGTAGACGATTGCGCGCTGGGCGCGAATGCTGACCACCAGCAGGATCGGGCCTTCGGGCGACAGTTCCGGCAGCCAGAGGAATTCCCCGGCCCGCAGTGCGCGCCGTCCAGCAGGCCCGGGTGGCGCCGGAGTCTCGGGCTGCGCCGCACGCGCGCGGCCGATAAAGGGCAGCAGACCGGCCATCACCAGTCCTCCCGCCAGCCATTCGCGCCTTGTTGTCGTCATCTCGTTTGCTCTCTGTCTCTGCCGGCGCTGTCTCACGCCATCGACGCTAACGTTTTCCTGAACCGGCCAAGCGCGATCGCGAAGAACACCGCCCCGATCACGAGGATCGCCAGGAACCGCGGCCAGACCACATCGAGGCCGGCCCCCCGGAACAGGATCGCCTGCCCCAGTTCGATAAAATGAGTTGTCGGAGCGGCCAGCATGATGTTCTGGACCAGTTCGGGCATACTCTCGCGCGGAGTATTCCCCCCCGAGAGCATTTGAAGCGGCAGCAGGATCAGCACTGTCAACATGCCGAACTGCGGCATGTTGCGGGCCATGGTCGCCATGAAAATCCCCATCGATGTCGTCGCGAACAGCACCAGCGCCGCGCCGGTGAAGAACAGTATCAGCGAACCGGCAATGGGCACACCCAGCACCGCGCGCACGACGAGCGCCATCGACAGCGCGGAGGCCAGCAGCACGACCAGACCCATCGACCAGACCTTCGACAGCATGATCTCGGCCGGCGTGACCGGCATGACCAGCAGATGCTCGATCGTCCCGTGCTCGCGCTCGCGGATCAGGGCGGCGCCGGTCAGGATGATGGACAGCATCGCGATCATGTTGATGATCTGCGACAGGCTGCCGAACCAGCTCTTGTCCAGCGTCGGATTGAACCGCGCGCGCATCTCTAGGGCGACGGGCAGGTCCGCCCGTCCGCGATTGCGGTTCACGAACGCGCTCACCTCGCCGATCACGATCTGCTGAACATAGCCGCTGCCTGTGAAGGCCTGGGTCATCCGCGTCGCGTCGGTGTTGAGCTGGATCTGGGCCGGACGACCGGCCAGCACGTCGCGCTGGAAACCGGATGGGATGTGGAGGACGAACGTATAGGTGCCCGCGTCCATGCCGGGATCGATCTCATGGCGCTGGATCATCGCGGGACGAGCGAACTGCGGCGGATAGAAAGCCGAGACGATCCGCTGCGACAGGGGAGACTGGTCTTCGTCCACGATCGCGATCGGCGCATTGTTGAGCGTATCGGGCATCGAGGTCGCAGAACTGTAGACCGCGAAGGTGAAGACGAAGAGAATCAACAGCAGCATCACCGGATCGCGCCACAGACTCCACAGTTCCTTGACGCCGAGGCGATAGATGTTCGAGAGCGACTGACGCATGTCAGCGCTCCTGCTTCTTGAGGAGCAGGATGGCCGCGCCGAGGATCACCGGCACCGCCGCCAACAGGGGCCAGAACGATCCCGCAAGGTCGCCGAAGCCCAGTGCCTTGTTGAACACGCCGCGGCTGATGGTGAACATATGGCTCGCGGGGTAGGTCTCGCCGATCAGGCGCGCAGCGCCTTCGAGTGAGGAAACAGGATCGGTCATACCACCAAAGGTCACCGCCGGAATCAGGGTGCCGACCATCGCGAGGAACAGGGCGGCGATCTGGCTCTTCGTCAGCGCGGAGGCGAGCAGCCCCATGCCGGTGGCGATGAAGCAGAACAATAGCGACGCCAGGGTCAGGGCAAGGATGCTTCCCGTGAGCGGGACATCGAACAGGAACACGGCCATCAGCACCATGATGACGAAGTTCAGCATCGCGAGGGCGACATAGGGCAGTTGCTTGCCGATCATGAATTCCGCGCGCGTGACCGGCGTGACATAGAGGTTGATGATCGACCCCATCTCCTTTTCGCGCACGACGGAAAGCGCCGTCAACATGGCGGGCAGCATCAGCAGCAGCAGCGGGATGACGCTCGGCACCATCGAGGGCAGGCTCGTCACGTCGGGATTGTAGCGGAAGCGGTTCTCGACCGAGACTGCGCTTGTCGCCGCAGCGCCGAGCCGCCTGCGCATTTGTTCGGTCAGCCAGTGCTGGTGCAGGCCCTGGATATAGCCCTGCACCGTCTCGGCCCGCTGCGGCATCGCGCCATCGAACCAGGCGGCGATCGCCACGCCTTCGCCGCGTGACAGGTCGCGCGCGAAGCCCGGCGGTATTTCGATCGCCAGCGCGAGTTCGCCGCTGCGCATGCGGCGATCGAGGTCGTCATAGTCGGTGATCGGCGGCTGCTCGGCGAAATACCGGGAACCGGCGATGCCCAGTTGATAATTCTGGCTGATGGTCGTCTGGTCGCGATCGAGCACGGCATAGCGCAGGTTATCGACGTCCATGCTGATGCCGAAGCCCATCACCAGCAGCAGGATGACCGAGCCGAGAATGGCCAGGGTCGCCCGCACGGGATCACGCTGCAGTTCCAGCGCCTCGCGCCACATGTAGCTGATCATGCGCTGGATGCTGAACAGGCGACGACCCTGTGGGCCATGCACGTGGGAATCGACCGCTGCGGTCGCGGATGGGACGATGTCGTCCTCGACCTCGGCGCCATCGTCCGCGGCCTCGATCAGATAGCCAATGAACGCCTCTTCCAACGTCGCCGCGCCGCGCTTCTCCACCAGCCTTGCCGGGGCATCGCTGTCGAGCACCTTACCGGCGTGCATCATCGACATGCGGTCGCAACGCTCGGCCTCGTTCATGAAATGGGTGGAAATGAAGATCGTCACATGATCGCGCCGTGCCAGTTCGATCAGCAGCCGCCAGAAGGCGTCGCGCGCGACCGGATCGACGCCGGAGGTCGGTTCGTCGAGGATCAGCAGGTCGGGCTTGTGAACCATGGCGACGGCCAGCGACAGGCGCTGACGAATGCCGAGCGGCAGACTGTCGGGCAGGGCATCGAGAGCGCGGTCGAGACCGAAGCGCTCGACCATTTCCGCGACCCGTTCCGGTATCCGATCCGCTGGTACATCGAAAAGCCGGGCATGAAGCTCCAGGTTCTGGCGCACCGTCAGCTCGTTGTAGAGCGAGAAGGCTTGGCTCATATAGCCCACACGGCGGCGCGTCGCGATGTCGCGCGGGTTCACCTCGCGTCCAAACAGCCACGCCTGCCCCTCGCTAGCCGGCAGCAGACCGGTCAGCATCTTCATCGTCGTGGACTTGCCGCAGCCGTTGGAGCCGAGGAAGCCGAAGATCTCCCCGCGCCGGATGCGGAAGCTCACCCCGTCGACCGCGACGAAATCGTCGAACCGCATGGTCAGGCCCCGTGCCTCAATGGCGATGTCGCTATCATCCGTCTCCAGCGGCGGGATGATTACGGGTTCATGCCCGCGCTTTCGCTCCTCGGGGAGCAACGCGACGAATGCCTCCTCCAGCGAGGCGCTGCCGGTCCGCTCCAGCAGTGCGGCGGGCGATCCGGTCGCCAGCACCGCGCCGTCATCCATCGCGACCAGCCAGTCGAAGCGCTCCGCCTCGTCCATGTAGGCGGTGGCGACGATCACGCTCATGCCAGGCCGTTGCTCGCGGATGCGCGCGATCAGATCCCAGAACTGCGCGCGCGCCAGCGGATCGACGCCGGTGGT
The DNA here is from genome assembly GCF_000508185.1 of Sphingobium sp. C100. Taxonomy (GTDB): domain Bacteria; phylum Pseudomonadota; class Alphaproteobacteria; order Sphingomonadales; family Sphingomonadaceae; genus Sphingobium. Next base: position 43,954 of record NZ_AYOY01000090.1, read on the forward strand.
CGGCTCATCGAGGATCAGCAGGTCGGGGTCGTGAATGAGCGCGCAGCAAAGACCCAGCTTCTGCTTCATGCCACCCGACAGCTTACCCGCTGGCCGCGCAAGAAAGGGATGAAGCCCCGTGCTGCGCGTCAGGTCGTCGATGCGGCGGCGGCGCTCGGCCGCATCATGGCCGAAGAGGCGCGCGAAGAACTGCAGATTCTCCTCGACCGACAGCGTGGCATAGAGGTTCTTGCCGAGCCCTTGGGGCATATAGGCGATCCTCGGGCACACCGCCTCGCGGTGGCGCTTCGACGCCATGTCGCCGCCCAGCACTTCGATGCGCCCATCCTGTAAGGCGCGTGCGCCCGACAGGAGCGAGAGCAGGCTCGACTTGCCGACGCCGTCGGGGCCGATCAGTCCGACCATGCGGCCAGACGGCAGATCGAGGTCGAGGCCCTGCAGGGCTTGCGTCCTGCCATAGTGCAGCCGCACTCCGGCAAGACGGACGACCGGCCCGCTGGCGGCAACGGGCTGTGCCGGGCGCACCGGTCTATTCCTTCACGGCGTCGCGAAGGCTGCTCGGCCAAGGCGCTCCGGGATCGATTTTCACATAGGCCACGCCCGGCAGGCCGGTCTTGACGCGGGCGATGTGCTTGCGCAGCAGCGCCGGATCGATCCGGGCGCGCACGCGGAACATCAGCTTCTCGCGTTCGCTCTGCGTCTCGACCGTCTTGGGCGTGAACTGGGCGACATCGGCGACGAAGCTGATCTTCGCCGGGATCGCCGCATCGGGCATGGCATCGAGAACGATGCGCACCTCGCTGCCGAGCGCAACCTGCCCGGCCACTGTCTCGGGCAGGAAGAAAGTCATGTAGACGTCGGTCAGATCGACGAGGTTCAGCACGCGCCCGCCGCCCGCCACCACTTCTCCGGGTTGGGCGACGCGATATTGCACACGGCCGCCGCGCGGCGCCCGCAGGTCGCTGTCTGCGATATCGGCCTCGATCCGCTGGATCGTCGCGCGCGCGGCATCGACGTTGGACCTCGCGCCGATCACCTGGCTGCGCGCGGTGGTGATCGCGGCATCGACCGAGGCGAGTTGGGCGCGCGCGGCTTCCACGCCCGCGCTGGCACCTTCCACCTGCGCCCGGTCGTCGTCGCGCTCCTGCACCGCCGTCGCTCCTTCGCGCGACAGCGTCTCGGAGCGGCTGAGGCGCCGCCGCGCCGCATTCAGTTCCGCTTCGCGCTGGCGCACGACGGCGAAGGCCGAGGCGCGCTCGCTCTGGCGCTGTACGACCTGGCTTTGCGCGACCTGCACGGAATTGAGTGCCTGGGCGAGCTGCGCTTCGGCTTCGGAATGTTGGGCGCGGAGCACATCGACATCCATATGCGCGACGACCTGCCCGGCCTCGACCATCTCGCCTTCATCGGCGACGATATCGCGGATACGCCCCGGGGCCTTGGCCGATACATCGATCTCGACCGCCTCGATCCGTCCGTTACCGCTGACGATGCCCTCGGGAAGGGCTGCGGGTTTGAGGAGTGTCCAGGCGATCAGCACGGCAGCAAGCGCCGCCGTGGCGATGCCGCCCCGGATAAGCCAGGTCCTGCCTGTGGTGTTCGTCATGGTCTGGGGCTCCCGGCGCCATTCTGCGATGTATCGGTGTCGAAGGCCTGATCGGCGGGGAACCCGCCGCCCAGAGCCGCATAAAGCGCGACGAGGCTGGCCAGTTCGGCGCGGCGGAGCTGGACCAGCGCCTGCTCCGCGTCGAACAGGTCGCGCTGGGCGTCGAGCACTTCGAGGTAGGCGGATCGTCCGTTGTCGAAGCGAAGCTGCGCAAGGCGTGCCCGCTCGCGCTGCGCTTCCAGAAGGCCGCGCGTTGTCGCGATCTGAAGCTGCAATTGCTGCCGCCGGACCAGCGCGTCGGCCACATCGCGGAAGGCAGACTGGATCGTCCGCTCATATTCGGCGACCGCACGATCCCGTCGGGCCTTCGCCACGTCGAGATTGCCCTTCAAGCGTCCGGCGTTGAACAGCGGCAGGGTGATGGTCGGTGAAAAGCTCCAGGCCTTGCTGCCGCCGGAGAACAGGCCGCCCATCTCGTCGCTCATCGTGCCATAGGCGCCTGTCAGGGTGATATTGGGAAGGAACGCCGCTCGCGCCGCGCCGATATTGGCATCGGCGGCGCGAAGCTGATGTTCAGCGCCGACGATATCGGGCCGGTTCACCAGCAGTTGGGATGGGAGGCCGGCGGGCGGCGCCAGATTATCCGGCACATCGGAGAACGACAGGGACCCGGGGCCGATCTCCACCGGCCGACCGACCAGTAGCGCCAACGCGTTGCGGTTGACGGCACGATCCTGGTCGAGACTTTGCAGCGTCATCTTTGCCTGGGCCAACAGCGTCTGCGCCTGCGTCATGTCGAGCTTCGACCCCGAACCCACTTCATAGCGCCGCCGCATGATTCGCAGCGCCTCCTCGCGGGTCTCGATCGAGGACCGGGCAAGCGCCACGCGCTCTTCATATTCCCGTTCGAGCAGATAGCCGCCCGCCACCTGTGCCACGAGATCGGTGGCGACCGCGCGGCGGGCTTCCTCGCTTGCCAGATATTGCCAGCGTGCCGCATCGCGCAGATTGCGCAGCCGCCCCCAGAAGTCGAGTTCCCAACTCGCGCTCAGTTGCGCGCTGACCTGCTGCACATCCACCGGCGCCGCGCCCGTACCAGGCAGGTTGAACAGAGAACGTCCGCGCGACCCTGTGCCGACCGCGTCGAATTGCGGGTAAAGCGAGGCGCCTTCGATCCGCCAGGCGCCGCGCGCTTCGGCGAGACGCGCGGCGGCAATGCGAATGCCTCTATTGTTCGCCAGCGCCTCGTCAATCAGGCGCTGCAATTCCGGATCGGGAAAGAAATCGCGCCACCCGATCCGGGCAATCGTGTCCTGCGATGTGTCCGCCACCGGAAAACGCTCGGGAACCGGCAAAGGTGGCCGCACATGCCCAGGCGCAAAGGAGCAGGCCGAGACGCTCAGCAGGACCAGCCCGGCGCACGAACCTCGCCATGCCCACCGAACATGACTACGAGCGAGTGCGCGCCACCCATGGTTCGTGATCCAATCAGCGATCGACACAGTGCCCTCTATTTAACAACGTACGGAACTGCCGCGCCGGCAACGCGGCGATGGGATGCTCTCCTTCAGGTCGTCGAGCGCGTTGGCGAATTCGAGTGCTTCAGGAATGGCTGTCCTGGGAAACCAAAATAGTGGGGGGCTGTCCGCTTCAGTCAGCAGGGAGTCTGTGCCGCCGGTGACCGCAAGAATGTTGGTGCGTACCACGATGCGGTTATCCTTATCTGCGCGGACGTGTGGAAAAGGGTGCTGATCGGTAACGGTGGGCAGGCGTATAGCGCTTGAGTAGGGGCCCCGGAGTTGGGTTGATGGTTATGTTATCATGGCCATTTTTATTTGCAGCTTGTGGGAGATCCGTATGGACGCCAGCAGGCAAGGCGGCCTGGGCAGATAGAATTCGCCTTAGCGGTGTGATCAGCCCACACCGAGTGGTCCGCATGGATTATTGGTGCATTTGCTCCCGACCAGCGCCAGAAACTAGCCAGCTCTCTCGGGAAAACCGAGGTGCAGCCGGGAGCAGCGTCGTGGATCTAAAGCACTGATTTTGGAACGGCGGCCGTTTCTGGACCGGGCCTCCTGCCGGGCATAAATGCCTGGAGCATGAACCATGCGAACGCAAAGACGCCGACGGCGAAGACGATGTCGCCGGGCACCCTTGCCCAGACCAGCGCTTGCATGATCGGGCTATGGATAAACTCGGCCGAGCGGGCATAGGCATAGCCATGTTCGATGCTGGCATAGGTTTGCAGGATGCCCTGCGGGAGCAGCGACAGGAAGGTCATCATGCCAAGGCCGATGTTGAGCGACCAGAAGGAAACCCGGATCCATTTCTGGTTCCACCGCGTGACGTCGGTCAATCCGCGCATGCAATAGAGCGTCAGCCCCAGGCCAAGCATGCCATAGACGCCGAACAAAGCGGCGTGGCCGTGGTTCGCCGTCGTGTTCAGCCCCTGCATGTAATAGAGCGCGATCGGCGGATTGATGAGGAAGCCGAACAGGCCGGCGCCGACCAGATTCCAGAACAGGACGGCGGCGAAGAACATGAACGGCCAGTGATAGATCCGTTCCCATTCGGCCTCATGCTCGACCTTGTGCCGCGTATAGGCCTCGAAGCCGACCACCAGCAGCGGCACCACTTCCAGCGCCGAGATCATCGCCCCGACCGCGATCACCGAGGTCGGCGTCCCGCTGAAATAGAGATGATGGAAGGTCCCGAGCACCCCGCCGAACAGGAAGATGATCGTCGCGAACAATACCATCACGGTGGCGGTGGCGGTCCGCAGGATGCCCATCTGCACGAACAGCAGCGAGATGATGGCCGTGGCGAAGACCTCGAAGATGCCCTCCACCCACAGATGCACGACCCACCAGCGCCAATATTCCATGATGGCGATGTTCGTGTGCTGGCCCCACATCAGTCCGGCGCCATAGAGCAGCCCGATGGCGAGCGCCGACACCAGGACGAGATAGATGAGCGACTTGCCGCCTTCGCGCCGCAGGACGGGCCAGAGCGCGCGCACGACCAGCGCCACCCACAGGAACAGGCCGATCAGGAGGTAGATCTGCCAGAAGCGGCCGAGATCGACATATTCATAGCCCTGATGGCCGAACCAGAAATTCGCCGTCAGGTCGGTGAAGAAGCGGTGGACGGCCGCCCATTGCCCGGCGAACGAGCCGACGACGATGACCAGCAGACTGACGAACAGGAAATTGACGCCGAGCCGCTGGAATTTCGGGTCGCGACCCGCCAGCATCGGCGCGACGTAGAGCCCGGTCGCGAGCCATGCCGTGGCGATCCACAGCACCGCGAGCTGCGTGTGCCAGGTGCGGGTGATGGTGTAGGGGAGATACTCGGCAAAGGGCAGGCCGTAGAGCCCTTGCCCCTCCACCGCATAATGGGCGGTGACGATGCCGAGCAGCACTTGGCCCACGAACAGCGCGCAGACGACCCAGAAATATTTTGCCGTGGCCCGCATCGACGGCGTGATGACGGACTGCCCCAGCAGGTCCGATTGCGCCATGCCATTTTCGGGCAATATGTCGGCGCGCCAGACGTCGAACTGCTTCACATAATAGGCGATCAGCGCTCCGGCGGCGGCGAGCAGCAGGATGACCGACGCCAGGCTCCACAACAATGTGCCGGTGGTCGGGGTGTTGCCCACCAGGGGCTCGTGCGGCCAGTTGCTGGTATAGGTAATGGTCTGCCCCGGACGGTTCGTGGTCGCGCCCCAGGCCGTCCAGAAATAGAAAGCGGTAAGCTGCCGGGCTTCCGCGGCCGACAATTCGCCATAGACCGGGAAGGCATAGTCGCGGCGCAGCTTGAGCGAAGCCGGGTCGCTGCCCACATACAGGCTGACGAAGTGCTGCTGTACCTGACTGATCGCCCGGGCGCGGGTGTCGCTGACCGTGATGACGCCGGATGCAGGGTCGTAGCTGTTCCTGCGCATTTCCTCCTGCAGCGCAGCCTTTCGTACGACATCGGCCTGCGCCGCGGATAGGCCTGCTGGCAGCGGCGCGGTGGACAGGGCGAGCAAGGCCTCCGCCTCCCGGTGCAGCCAGTCGGCGCTCCAGTCGGGCGCCAGATAGCTGCCATGACCCCAGATCGAGCCCTGTTGCATGCCACCGATCGACTGCCAGATATTCTGGCCGGCCTCGATATCGGCGCGCGTGAACAGTGTCTCGCCGCTTTGGGTTTTCACCGCTTCGGGAATGGGCGGAGCCTGCTGGTAGATCTGCTGACCGAGCAGCAGCAGGATGCCGAACATGACCACCATGCCGACCGACAGGATGATCCACAGCCTTTTTATGCTGAATGTCGTCTGATAGCTCTTCATGCCCCAACCCCTCTTCGCTCAGAACAGTCCATGGCTGCCGCCTACAGCGGCGAAAATTGTTATTGTGCTGACAGCAAGTAATAGCTGACGCAGCCGTATCGTTCGGACGTCATCCGATGCTCGCGTCGGCAGATGGAAAAAGGATCGTCAGCAGCAGTACGGAATCTTCAAGGCCCTTGACCGAATGGGGCGCGCCGCCTTCGAGAAAGACCCATTGATGCGCGCCTAGCTCTGTTACCGTTTCGCCCAGCCCCAATTGCACGCGCCCTTCCAGGCAATGCAGCGTTATGCTGCCGTGAACCCGATGCCGCGGCATATCCGTGCCGCGCGGGATCACGAGACGAATGGCTTCGAACTGATCGGTCTTGACGATCGCGGTCGAGTGTTCGGTTTCGGCGGAGAGCGGCCGCAAGGAAAGATCGATCACCTCACCAGGTGTCGCGTGATGCAGCGCCATTATTCGCATTCCTGCGTTGCGGAGCGATGACCGCAATGTCTGCGTGGATCGCTGCCGATGATCCGGCGAAACAATGCCGCGATCGTTGCAAACAGGCCCGTCGATTGGCGGCAAGGATCGAACGGTGTGGGATCAACCGGTTGACCGCATTCGGGGCAGAACATGGCTCAGGCCTCCTTTTGCAACGCCAACTCCTGGCGACGTTTTCGGATCGGGGCTGCGTCAAGCGCTCCAACCCCCTGGGCAGCGAAGATCGCAGCGATATCGCCGCGTTTGGCGAGCAGGTCGGCAAGTGTGTAGCGGTCAAGCACCGCCATGAATGCGCCGAGCGCCTCTTTCAGCACGCCCGTCAGGCCACAGGCCGGAGCGACGACGCAGCTTCCGCAATCGACCAGATCGAAGCCATCTTCGGTGTGCCGCACCACCGCGCCGACATTGATCTCCTCGGGCGGCATGCCCAGGCGAATGCCGCCCGAGCGCCCCCGCACACTCTCAACATGGCCGCTTCGCACCAGTTCGACGACCACTTTCATCAGGTGGTTCTGCGAGATACGATAAGCCTGCGCCACCTCACCGATCGAGCAGAGCCGCTCCGGACGCGCGCCCAGATAGAGCAGCGTCCGCATCGCATAATCGGTGAACAGGGTCAGTTTCATGGCAACTCCGGTGCGAGCCGTCGGCTCGTCGAATAATCATGTATTCTTGTTGCATGTTTTTAGCGCCCCGTATAGGTGCATTCGTGAAGCATGATTTGGAGTCGGGGCAATGGCCGCGCTGGAAATGGACGATGAGGGGCTGAAAGCACTGGTCGATGCCTTCTATGCGCGCGTCCGTGCCGACGCCGCCCTCGGTCCGATTTTCAACAATGCGATCGCCGACTGGCCCGAGCATCTGGATAAGCTCGCGGCCTTTTGGTCGTCGGTCATACTCACCAGCGGCCGCTACAAGGGGCAGCCGGTGCCGGCGCATATGAAGCACAAAGATCGCATCACGCCGGCGCTGTTCGACCGCTGGCTGGCGCTCTGGGCGCAGACCACCGACGAACTAATGACGCCGCCAGCGGCCGCTGCCTTGCAGGACCGCGCCGCGCGCATCGCGCAGAGCCTGCAACTCGCCATGTTTTTCCGGCTGGATCGCCAGCCGATCCCCGGACCCGCCCGCCGCACCGCCGACGCGACGGACCTTCCTCAACGGAGTGTGCTGCCATGACCGATATTCCTCTGGTGGACCTCAGCGTCCATCACCAGCCCCGCGACCTGCGCGACCGCATCGCGCTCGGGTTCACGAAGGTCCTGCGCTGGAGCGCCGACACCTTCTTTGCCAAGCGCTATGGCCACCGCGCCATTGTGCTCGAGACGGTCGCGGCGGTGCCGGGCATGGTCGGCGCGACGATCAACCATCTCAAATGTCTGCGCCGGATGTGCGACGACAAGGGCTGGATCCGCACCCTCATGGAGGAAGCGGAGAATGAGCGCATGCACCTCATGACCTTCATCGAGGTCGCCAAGCCGAACCTGTTCGAACGGATGGTCATCCTGGGGGTCCAGTGGGTGTTCTATCTCGCCTTCTTCGCGCTTTACCTGGTCAGCGCCAGGACCGCGCACCGCATCGTCGGCTATTTCGAGGAGGAAGCGGTGATCAGCTACACCCTTTATCTGAAAGAGATCGACGAGGGACGCAGCCCGAACCTGCCGGCGCCGGCCATCGCGCGGCATTATTGGAAGCTCGCCAATGACGCGACCCTACGGGACGTGGTGCTGGTGGTTCGCGCCGACGAGGCACATCACCGCGACGTCAATCATGGTTTCGCGAGCGAGCTTGCCGGCTTGGCGCCGACGGGCAAGGCGGCGCCTTATCCGGCCCATGCCGACGATATTCGGCAGGCCGCCTGAGATGGCGGCCGCTCCCGCTCCCTACCGCTCGACGCCGGTGTTCGATCGGGACACGTTGCCCGCAGCCCTTCGCGCCCGTCACGATACAAAGGCAGGCGTTTGGGGGGTGATCCGGGTGATCGAGGGCGAACTTATGCTTTCCTATCTCGATCCTCCCTCTGAGGTCGTACTGACGCCGGACAATCCCGGCCTCATCCAGCCCCAGCAGCCGCATTTCGTGACGCCGATCGGCAACATGAGAATGCAGGTCGATTTCTACGATCAACCGCCATCGGGCGTCTGAACCAGCACCACCCATTAGCCAGCCAGGAGATTTTCATGTCGCAGCCCTTGAGCGAGCAGACCATCGCGCTCGTCAAAGCCACCGTTCCCGCGCTCGAAGCGCACGGCCTCGACATCGTGCGGGAAATGTATTCGCGCATGTTTCAGAACCCGGAGATCCGCGACCTGTTCAATCAGTCCCATCATGGCGACGCCGGTTCCCAGCCGCGCGCGCTGACTGGCGCGATCCTGGCTTATGCCAATAACATCGACAATCTCGGCGCGCTCGCGCCCGCAGTCGAGCGGATCGCGCAGAAGCATGTCGGCCTCCAGATCCTGCCCGAACATTATCCCTATGTCGCCGAAGCGCTGCTCGGCGCGATCAAAGCTGTGCTGGGCAATGCTGCGACCGACGAAATCCTGGCGGCGTGGGGTGAGGCATACTGGTTCCTCGCCAATATCCTGATTGCGCGGGAACACCGTATCTATGACGATCAGAAGGAGACGGTCGGTGGCTGGAACGGCTGGCGCGATTTCCGGGTCGACGAAGTCGTGACCGAAAGCAGCGTCATCAAGTCTTTCATCCTGCGGCCCGTCGATGGCGCTCCGGTCATGGCCCACAAGCCGGGTCAGTATCTGACCTTCTGGATCGAGATCCCTGGCCACGCGCCGATCAAGCGCAACTATTCGATCTCATCGGCGCCGAATGGCGAGACCTATCGTATCTCTGTGAAGCGCGAGCCGCATGGGCTGGTTTCTGGATGGCTGCATGAGCATGCGACGGCCGACACGGTGCTCAAGGTGGCGGCCCCGGCCGGTGAGTTTTTCCTGGATGGCAAACCCGAACGTCCTGTGGTTCTGCTCTCCGGCGGCGTCGGTTTGACACCGATGGTGGCGATGCTCGAAGCATTGGTGGCGCAAGACTGTGAAGCGCCCGTCCATTATATCCACGGCACTCTTGACCGCGACACCCATGCAATGCGCAATCACGTCCGTGAGCAGGCGGCCAAAGGGCAGGCGGTTTCGGTTACCGATTTTCACCAAACTCCGCTCAGCGGCGAGGCCCAGGGCCGTGATTACGACGTTGCCGGGATCATCACCGACGAATGGCTCGTCGCCAACACCCCGGTCGCACAAGCGGAATATTTCATCTGCGGTCCGCGCCCGTTCCTGCGGCATGCGGTCTCCGCGCTTTCGCTCGCAGGTGTGCCCGCGAGCCGCATCCACTACGAGTTCTTCGGCCCTGCCGACGAGCTGCTTGCGGCCTGAGGCTTGCCATGGACGGCTTCATCATCGCGCGCGTGATCCACGTCGTGTCGGTTCTGTTCTGGATCGGCGGCGTCGCCTTTGTCACGCTCGTGGTGATGCCGTCGGTGCGAACCGGCCATCCGCCGGAGGAGAGGCTTGCGGCCTTTCACCGCATCGAAGGTCGCTTTGCCCCGCAGGCGCGCATCTGGGTGCTGCTGGCGGGTGCCAGCGGGTTCTGGATGACGTGGCGCGGCCAGATGTGGGACCGCTTCCTCGATCCCTCCTTCTGGTGGATGCATGCGATGGTCGCCGTCTGGCTCGTCTTCGCGGCCATGCTGTTCCTCATCGAACCCTTGTTCCTGCACCGGCATATGGAGAGGACGGCCCGGCCGGCTCGGGATTTCGCGCGCATGGAGCAGATGCACCGCGTCTTGCTGGCAGCCTCCGTCATCGCGCTGGCGGGTGCCGTGGGCGGCATTCATGGCCTGTTCTGACTGACTGCTCCTTTGAGGGATCATTTATTGAACGCGATACCCGATGCACGCTCGGAAAGTCTACGAACGAGCTATAGCTGCGAAGCACCCGGTGGGATAATGAACGTGGCGCACGCTCAGGTGCCGCCACCGTCCGCGGCAGGCAGGCAGGCGCGTTATTGAGGAGCCGCCATGAAATATGAAGGCCTGCTTCAGTTATGTGCTGAAGGTAACATCGCGTGACTAGGCCACTATGATTATCGACCGGGCCGCCCCAGCATAGGATCGGGCTGGGTGACCTTGACGATCGTCAGCCGGCGCTCGCGCCCTTCGCGGTCGGGCCAGAGGATCGAGCCGCCCTCGCGCAGGCCGATCAGGCCCGCGCCGGTCGGGGTCAGAACTGAGAGGCGTCCCGCCGCGAAGTCGGCCTCGCCGGGCCAGACAAGCTCGACGATATGCGGCATCCCGCGCGATTCATCGACGAACTCCACGCGCGCATGCATGGTAACGACGTCGCCGGGGATCTTCTCCACGACGTGGATCTTCGCGCGGGTAATCTCCTCGAGCAGCAGGGCGCTTACCTCGGGATTGCGATCCTCGGTCCGCAGGGCGAGGTCCGAGAGAGCATCGGCTTGCGTATCGATCATATGAACGGGCGGGCGAGCCACGTGCTTCGGGCTGGTCATGACAAAGGCTTTCTGCGGAAAGGCACGCCGATCGGCAACGGGGCGACGGCAGATAAGGCGATGGAGTCTGTGCCCCGAGTTCGGGCACGAAGCGCCGGAACCCGGGGCTAGATGCCCGTTACGAGTTGGCCCGCGTGATGACGGTTCCGGACAAGAAGACTGCGCATTTGCATGATCGGCAAAGCATGTCGTGCCAGAGGCCTGGCGTCAACGTCGACGTGATAGCGACCGCAAATAGCTCCGCACGATGAGCGCTTTCGAGATGTCGCGCGAGACAAATGCCACGCCGCTTGCTACCGGCTCAGAGTGGCTTCGCACTTTTCCTGGAAGCGGCCCGAACTCGCGATTGATTTCGGGACCGCCAATCTGCGCGTGATCGGCCGCGATGAGGGTATCATCCTCGATGAGCCGTCGATTTGCTGCTTTGCGGATATCGATACGGCGCCCAGCCTCTACGCCGCTGGCATAGAGGCGCAGGCGATGGTTGATCGGACGCCCGGCAAGCTCCAGATCAGGCGGCCGCTGGGGCGCGGCGTGCTCCAGGACATCGACGCCGCGACGCATTTGCTGCGCTACGCTGTTCGCAAGGCGCGCGGCCGCAAGCATTTTCGTACACCCCATGCCATGATCGGCGTGCCCGCCGATGCGACCCAGGCGGAACGCGGAGCCCTGATGACGGCCGCGCACGATGCCGGCCTTGGCCCGGTCCGGCTTGTCGCCGAGCCTTTCGCTGCCGCGATCGGAGCCGACCTTCCGATCAGCGCCCCGAACGGAACCATGATCGTCGAGTGCGGCGCTGGCACGACGGAGGTGGCGGTGCTGTCGCTCGGCGGTATCTGCCTGACGCGCTCGGTGCGTGTCGGCGGCGCAACGCTCGACAAGGCGATCGCCGACCATCTGCATTTCAAGCACAAGTTCCTGGCCGGCGAGCTGACCTCGGAACGGATCAAGCTGGGGTATGGGGAACAACGTCGCGCTGAGGCGGTGAAGGACGAGACGATTCAGGTCAAAGGGCGCAGCCTCACGACCGGACTGCCCGCTGCCCTGGCGCTGCCGCTCACGGAACTCGACCAGGTGGCCGAGAAGCATTTCCAGCAGATCGTCGATGCGGTTCGCGAGGTGCTGAGCGACACACCCCCCGAACTCAGCCAGGATATTCACGAACGCGGTATCGTGCTCACGGGCGGAAGCGCGACAACGCCGCTGCTCAGCGCCATGATCAAAGCCGACACAGGACTTGCCGTCACGGTCGCGGACGAGCCGGCACGCTGCGTAGCGCGCGGCCTACACCGAATGCTGCTCGACTAGGCGCGCCGAAGCTACTGCCGCGGATTGATTTTAATGTCGGTTTCAGTCGCAGGGCTGCGTTCACGGGAGCCCCTTCTGCCGTTTGCCCGGTATGATCTCCTCGATGAGAAAGGTCCGCGCGATCAGACCATCTTCGCTGCGGGCACAATTTCGTCTTTCCGACCCGAAGGCGTTTTGCTTCATTATCCAGATGAGCAATTTTAATCGCATGACCATCGTTGCGGCCGCAGAAGTCGTGGCCGAGTTCAACTCCCATAGCGACATGGAGGTCCTCGAAGTCCAATGGGACATTGTCGGGCGATGCAACGGCTCCAGCAAGCCCGCACGCATCGCCAGCCTCGCCCGCATTGCGATCGACGATGGGCTCGAAGTCCTGACTGAGCACGGGCGGCTTCCCTTGAGCCGGGCGATGATCGACATCGCCATCCTGGCACCACCCAAGACGAGGGATGGAGCAAGCTGGAAGAAGCTGGTGGCAGGCTTGCGCTTTGACGGGTTCGAGCTGGTGGCAATGCAAGCGGAGAACAGTTCGCGCTTCGGGTGGGGGAACACGCGCACCGCCACCTTCGAACTGGTCCGCATGTTGCCCGAAGATGTGCCCGAGCTTGATTTCCGAGAGGCCGAGAGCGAGGTCGTGCGCCTGCTGGACCGCCATAACTTCGCCGTCTCCAAAGGGCATCTGCAACAAGCGATCGCAGCGTTCAGCCGCGGGGACTGGTCGGCCTCCAACGGCGAGCTGCGCAAGCTTTATGAGGGCTACCTCAACGAGATTGCGGAACGGCTTGGGTGTGATCGGGCGGACTCTAGCAAGGACAAGCGGGCTTATCTCGGCCAGCTCGATCCACCCTTTCTGCTGAGCGACTATAATGAATGGGACAAGAATGACAGCAAGCCGCAATATGTGCAGGGGCTGATGAACCGCTTCCATCCTCATGGCGGTCATCCGGGGCTTTCCGAAGAAGAGGATGCGATGTTTCGCCTTCAGATCAGCCTGATCACCGCGCGCCTCTTCCTTCGGCGCTTCGACCAGCGCGCAAGCATTTGATCGAGGCGGCGTGCAAATACGCCAAGGCTATGATGGAAGATTGGCCGTTCGACTGCCGGTCATCCGGTGCGGATAATGTCCGCCGAAATGATGACGTTTCAGGCACGCTGGAGAGATACCGACCATGCTCGACATAGCATTCGATGACATCGACGAGGCGGCGCTCGCCCAGCTTGTCGCAAACGAGACCCCGGAAAGCCGCGACCTTGAGTTCAAACGTGACTTGCCCGGTCAGGAGCCCGACAATATTCGCGAATTTCTCGCCGATGTAACGTCGCTCGCCAACACCAATGGCGGCGATCTCATCTTCGGGATCGAGGATGTCGAAGGTGTCGCCGCCGGGCTTCCCGGAGTCGTGATCGCCAATGTCGACAACGAAATACTGCGTCTCGAGCAGATCATCCGAACCAATGTCGATCCGAGGCTCATCGGCGTGCGAATCCGCCATATTCCTCTTGCCGCCGGCAATGGCGCGCTGCTCATCCGCATTCCACCGGGTCTTCAGCCGCCCCACCGCGTCACCTTCCGCAACAGCGGCAAATTCTATGCGCGGACGAGCCGCGGCAAATATGAGCTGGATGTCCACGAACTGCGCCACGCCTTTGTGGATTCAAGTCGGCTCCCGGCACGCTTCCGCCAATATCACGCGGAAGGAATCGAGCGCGCGCGGGGTATCGACATGCCGTTTGCGATCATGAACGATCCGACCGCCGTGGTCTCGACCATGCCGCTTTCGCTGTTCCGTGAAGAACGCGAGATCGCGATCACCGACGATCATGCACTCGTTCCCATTCGCCCCAACGCCTACAGTTCCATCGATATGATCGAAGGCGTGATGCTGCACACTCCGGTCGATGAAGCGACCGGGCGGGTGCGCAGCTTTGCGATCACATATCGTAACGGGCGCACCGACGTTGCCTGGACGATCGGTGGAACGCGGCAGAACCAGCAAGGTCAGGACATGAAGCTGGTCTTCGCGCCATCCTTCGAAGAGGGGTTGATCGCAGCGGCACGCGCGACCCAGACCCGGCTCCAGCAGTTCGGGGTCGAAGGACCCTGGATCGTGATAGCGAGTATCTATGGTGTGAAGGATCACTTCATGATCTTTGGCGACCACTACCAGACGCGGCCAGCCTTTAAGGACGAAACACTGATCGGTGAACTGCGCCTCGATCGGATCGAAGTGGCCGGTCTGCTGCCCCTTGCCAAGAGATTCTGGCTGCATTTTGGGGTGCATCGACCTGAAAACCAGGCTTTCGGTCCGCCAAACGGCTTGGCTGGCTAGACGAAGCCCACCATACGTCGCGGTCACGCAACAGTTGTCGGGCAAGTCCATCCTGAACGAGGAGATAGTGCGATGAAGCTGGCCGTCTACAACGTCGAAAATCTGTTCGACCGCGCCAAGGCGATGAACCTCGACACTTGGGAAGAAGGGCGTCCCATCCTTGAAAAGTTCGCGGCGCTGAACGGGCTTTTGGGCCAGCTCCACTATAACCCCGCTGACAAGACTCGCATGGCCGAGCTGATGCGTGATCTCGGCTTGGAAAAATCCGATACCGGCCCGTTCGTCATCCTGCGGCGCAATCGCGGCGGCCTGCTGCGCCGGCCCAAGACTGGCGGTATCCTGATCGAGGCGGACGGCCGCGCGGACTGGGTAGGATCGCTCGAGCTGCGCGATGAGCCGGTCAACGAGCATGCAATGCGCAACACCGCCCGCGTGATGATCGACCTTGGCGCTGATGTGCTGGGGGTTGTCGAAGCCGAGAGCCGCCCGGTGCTTGCCGCGTTCAACAGCGAGATATTGCCCGCGCTCGGCGGCTCCCCGTTCCGTCATGTGATGCTGATCGACGGCAATGACGAACGCGGGATCGATGTCGGCCTGATGAGCCGCGAGGGCTATCCGATCGGCGCCATGCGCAGTCGGGTCGACGATCGCCTGCCGAATGGCCAGCCCGTCTTCTCGCGCGATTGCCCTGCGTTCGAGGTGGCTACGCCCTCGGGCGCCCGCTTGTCGGTCCTCGTCAACCACCTCAAGAGCAAGGGCTATGGCGGCACCGCCGCGGCCAACGCGAAGCGCAAGGCGCAGGCAGAGCGGATCGCCGCGATCTACCGGGAGATGACCGATAAAGGCGACAGTCACGTCGCGATCATCGGCGACTTCAACGACACGCCCGCCAGCGCGCCGCTGGCGCCGTTGCTGGACGGCACCGACCTGCGGGACATCTTCACGCACCCGGCGTTCGACGATGGTGGCTATCCGGGCACCTATGGCCTGTGCAACGCCGCCAACAAGATCGACTATATGCTGCTGTCGCCCGCACTCTTCGATCGCGTGCGGGCGGGCGGCGTGTTCCGCACCGGTATGTGGCCGGGGTTGCGGCCCAAACGCTGGGAGGCCTATCCCGAGGTCGGAAGGCCCGCCGACGCCGGGTCCGACCACGCGGCCTTGTGGGCCGAGATCGACCTCTGAGGGAAACGTGTGTTGCGCGTTCTCATTCTCGATGGTCATCCCGACGAAGGCCGCTTGGTCAGCCATCTGCTCGACCTCTACCGGGCCGGGCTCGGCGATGCCACGGAGGTCGAACGCATCGCGGTGCGCGATCTCGCCTTCGATCCGATCCTTCGAAAGGGTTACAGGCAGGTGCAACCATGGGAGCCGGACCTTGAACGCGTGGGCGCGGCCATCTCCGCCTGCGATCATCTCGTCGTCGCTTTCCCGATGTGGTGGGGCAGCGAGCCGGCCGAGCTGAAGGGCTTGCTCGACCGTGTCCTCCTGCCAGGCTTCGCGTTTCGCTATCACAGGAACGATCCGTTCTGGGACCGGCTTCTTGCAGGACGCTCAGCCGACGTCCTCATCACGACAGACACGCCTTCCTGGTTCCTGCGGTTCGCCTATGGCAATCCGGTCGTGCGCCGCTGGCGCGGACAGATCCTGGGCTTCTGCGGCTTCAAGCCCCTGCGCATCACCAGGTTCGGCCCGGTTCGCCAAGGCGGGGTCGAGAAGCATCTTGTCGTCTGGCAGCGCAAGATCGAGCGCCTTGCCGCCTCCGCAAGCGGTCTGCGGCGTCCAGCCAAACGGGTGGTACGCTTGCCGACAGATGACTCCCACAATCCGCACTGACCACCCGCAGGCGGATCAGGAGACGGCGTGCGCCATCGAGATCGGCCACTGACTGACCAGTCGTGCCGCCAACTATCGGTCGCGGGAAAGCGGACTTTGCACTAGGAAAAGAACCAAATGGGGATCGAGATCGAACGAAAATTCCTCGTCATCGGCGAGAATTGGCGCGCAGAAGCCGACGACGGGTCGCGAATCCGGCAGGCCTATCTGGCCAATGGCGGCGGTGCCAGCGTCCGGGTGCGACGCGCCGATGATCGCGCCTGGATCACGGTCAAGGGCGAGCGGGACGGCATCGCGCGACCGGAGTTCGAATATGAGATTCCGTGCCCCGACGCCGACGAAATGCTCACCTCGCTCTGCGCCGGTCCAATGCTTGAGAAGGTGCGCTACCGCGTCATGCGCGGCGCACTGGTCTGGGAAATCGACGTGTTCGAAGGCGTCGCCTCCGGTCTCGTGATTGCCGAAGTCGAGCTTGCATCCATCGACCAGCCTCTCGACCGTCCCGAATGGATCGGCGATGAGGTGACGCATGACCGGCGCTTCCGCAACGCGGCGATCGCGCGCGATGGGCCGCCGTGCGAGGCTATCGTGCCGCCACCGCTTCAGGCTGCATCCCGAGCCTGACGGACGGTGTGGCGATCGCGCATCTCCGCGGCTTCATCGTCGCATGCGAAGAACATGGGGGCGTCCTCTGCCGGGGGAGTCGCCTCCCACTCTCCGATATCCCGCCCAAGCACCCGCCGCACGAGAATGCGCGTCGAGCGCAGCGCGATCCGCAGCGGTCCGGTCAGGCCGGGCCGCAAGGGGATAGCGGTCGGCGGTGGCGTGGTGGTCTCCAGCGAGTCCAGAAGTTGCGATTCGTCCGGGGTCAAGGCCGAAGCCGCCCGATCCCCAGCCTTGAAGCGTTGGCCCGACCACGCCTCATGCAGGGCAAGCAGCGCCGCGATCGCCGGCGCGAGGAAGCCGGCGCCATTCGTTTCAAGGCGAGCGAACAGGGTCGGCAGGACAGGGAATTGGCTATCGAGCGCATCGCGCCAGCATCGAACCGCATCGACGATTATCGCCTCGGGGACCGTGGATGCAGTAAAGCCGGAAACAGCGACGCAAGACAAGATGATCTCCTCTCGAAAATCCCCCTGTTCTGTGTTGCCCGTCACTCCCTTAGAAGGAGGGTGTTTCACAGCCAAGACAATTGGTCCGGGAACCGCACTCCGCGTCTTCGCCGCGCCACCGACGGAGTCCCCGATGTCCGATGAAGCCCTGACCGACGCCGAGAAGACCCGGTTCACGCTGGCGCTGGTCGAGCAATGTGTACGCAACACGTTCCTTGAAGAATTGCACGCCGGGACGGTGCCCGACAGCGCGGTCGGAGATTATAGCGACGTCAAAGTCGTTACACCTTTCGGCGAAATCCCCTGGACCCAGCTCTCGCGTATCTCGGACGCGGAAATGAAGACGCTGATGATCGAGATCACCAACAAGGTCTTCACCTTCCTGACTTACGCGGAGGATCTGGCCGCTCTCGGAGGCGCAGTGCGTTGGAACCGCCCCGAGATCGACATGGGCCTTGAGCGCAAGGCTCTGCGGCGGCGCGCCTTGCGCTTGGGAACACCCGACAGTCCTGAGGGAACCGACTGACCGGCGCATCAGGCTTCGCGCAACTCGATATTGGGGTGGTCCGCGATGATCTCGCGGATGGTCTCGAAATAGGTCGGACCGGTTCCAGCCTCGAGCGCTGCGATATCTCTCTCGATGCGCGCGCGGTCATAGATCCCCGGACGGACAAGCTTGGCGCGATAATGGTCGCGCGTTGCGTCCCGTCCGAGCGCCGTCCTGCTCTGCTCGATGTTGTTCCATACAAGCGTCACCGGCTCAGCGCCCTCGATCGCGCCAAAGCCACCATAGAGCAGGTCGTTCAGGGCATCGAGGCTCGGTCCCAGCGTCCAGTCTTCCTGGGCCATGAACGCCCGGTTGATCTCATCGTAGAAGCTGGCGATGCCGGTGATCGCATCGCCGTCGATGACGATCACTTTTGCGCCGTCTGATGATGGCATCGCCAACCCTTCGCCTGAGTTACCGATCAGCCGTTGAGCTTGTCCTTCAGCGCCTTCGCGGGCTTGAAGCTGATCTTGTTCGCAGCCTTGATGGTGATGGGTTCCTTCGTCGCGGGATTGAGCCCCTGGCGCTCGGGGGTCCGTTTTGTGGCGAACTTACCGAAGCCGTTCAGCGAGACCTCCTCGCCCTTTGCGGCGGCGTCGCCGATCGCGGCGAAGACGCTGTCGACATATTTCTTGGCGTCCGCCTTGGTCAGGTCATGAGCGGTTGCGAGAGTTTCGGCGAGGTCGTTCAGGGTCATGGTTTACTCTTCTACATGTTGAAATTGCTGGACTGGGGTGAATAGCCGGGCCGAGGCGAAGGTGCACTCGCTTTCAGACGAAGGTCGGTGCGTTGTTTGCCCCCCGTCATAAAATATGGGGCTAGTGCAGCGTTCGCTGAGCAGCCGGCGGTGCGAGACGCGGCGTGTTCGCGCGCGCCGAGCGATTTTCCAGCGTCAGCCGGTTGACCCCGCCGCGCTCTGGCAGGCCCAACGTGTCCGTCACCGGTGCGCGGCTTTGCCCCTCCGCCTGAAGCTTGCGGTTGATGCCATCGATCGCGTCCGTGCGTTCGCCGGGAGACGGCGGCGCCGGCGGTAGCTGGATCAGGACGCGCAAGGGGAGCAGCATGTTCCGGGGCGGGCTTGCGGGCAATTTCTGGCCAACGATCAGGGCGCTCATGTCGGCGTTCGCTTCGGCATGCGCGAACGGGGCATGGTCGATGCGGGACACCACGCCCCCAGCATCGATCCAGATCTTGAGGAGGACAGGTGCGGTCGGCTGGTCCGGCGCGGGTCGCGTCGCATCGAGATAGACGCGCAGACGGGTTGCCTGCTCGCTTGTCGCTTGAAGCCAGCCGGTCACGGTCTGTGTCGCGGTCTCGGCATAGGCCAGCCATTCAGAAGGCGCTTCCTCCGGCGCGACCGACTGGGCCGCGACCGGCGCGCTTGCGACCGCGGCGCCGCCAACCAGCGCGGAGGCGAGTTTGAGGGCCATGCGGCCGATGCGGGACAGCGAAGCTTTGGGGTTCATCAGATCATCCGTCGAGAAAGCCAGGCGACATCAGCCCATCTTGAAGGAACAGCGCGCGGTGGGTGGGACATCGCCTCATATCCAGCGCCTCAAACCACCGACTGCATCGTCATGACCGGTCCCGCCTTTGGCATGGCGATCCCCGACAGATGGGTGTCGACAATCCGAACAGCCTCGGCGTGAACGACGCCGCAATAGAACAGGGCGATCGTGGCGGTCAGCGCCACGCCGACGATGAACCCCACCAGCAGAAGCAAGATGATCGTCAGCATGGCGCTTGTCTCCTGTCGTTAGCGTTGCGCGGGCGCGGCGGGCGGCTGGACCGCCTGCTGGATCGGCAGTCGCTCGCGTTCGAACGTGATGGTCTGGATGCGGCCGTCGAGCGCACGCACGACATCGGCGGTCAGATCGTTGGCAAAATTGCCGCCGAGCGCCGCGCCGCGGTCGAACAGCAGGCCGCACTTCTTCGCGGTATAAACCTGCGCGATCATCGGCTGCGCCTCGTTGGCGATCCGTTCGAGCGCCTTGGCGCGCGTCGCCTCGATCTCGCGGCTCGTATGGGCCGCCTTTTGCTGAAGGGCCTGCCAGCGTGTCGCCAGAGCCTCGCGCTTTTGCTTGTTGGCGGCATTGTCGGGCTGGCCTTCGAGCGCCCGGGCTTCGGTCTCCAGCGGCGTGCGCTGGGCATCGACCTCGGTCTGCGCCGCGCGGGTCAGGTCATTGAGACGCGCGCTCGCGGCCTTGCCGACCGCGGCATTGGCAAAGATCGCCTCGCGCGACAGCAGGCAGACACCTGGGACAACGGGACCGCCCAGCGGCTGGGCTGCCGGAGCCGCCGCCGC
>NZ_AYOY01000091.1 GCF_000508185.1 Sphingobium sp. C100
CCCTTCTCCCGAAGTTACGGGGCCATTTTGCCGAGTTCCTTAACGAGAGTTCTCTCGATCACCTTAGGATTCTCTCCTCGCCTACCTGTGTCGGTTTGCGGTACGGGCACCTCTCACCTCGCTAGAGGCTTTTCTTGGCAGTGTGGAATCAGGAACTTCGCTACTAAATTTCGCTCGCCATCACAGCTCAGCCTTTACGGGAAACGGATTTGCCTATTTCCCAGCCTAACTGCTTGGACGCGGATATCCAATACCGCGCTTACCCTATCCTCCTGCGTCCCCCCATTGCTCAAATGGTGAGGAGGTGGTACAGGAATATCAACCTGTTGTCCATCGCCTACGCCTTTCGGCCTCGGCTTAGGTCCCGACTAACCCTGAGCGGACGAGCCTTCCTCAGGAAACCTTAGGCATTCGGTGGACGGGATTCTCACCCGTCTTTCGCTACTCATACCGGCATTCTCACTTCTAAGCGCTCCACCAGTCCTTCCGGTCTGGCTTCACAGCCCTTAGAACGCTCTCCTACCACTGTTCGTAAGAACAGTCCGCAGCTTCGGTGATACGTTTAGCCCCGGTACATTTTCGGCGCAGAGTCACTCGACCAGTGAGCTATTACGCACTCTTTAAATGGTGGCTGCTTCTAAGCCAACATCCTGGTTGTCTAAGCAACTCCACATCCTTTTCCACTTAACGTATACTTTGGGACCTTAGCTGGCGGTCTGGGCTGTTTCCCTTTCGACTACGGATCTTATCACTCGCAGTCTGACTCCCAAGGATAAGTCATCGGCATTCGGAGTTTGACTGAATTCGGTAACCCGGTAGGGGCCCCTAGTCCAATCAGTGCTCTACCTCCGAGACTCTTACCTTGAGGCTAGCCCTAAAGCTATTTCGGAGAGAACCAGCTATCTCCAGGTTCGATTGGCATTTCACCCCTACCCACACCTCATCCCCGCACTTTTCAACGTGCGTGGGTTCGGGCCTCCATTCAGTGTTACCTGAACTTCACCCTGGACATGGGTAGATCACCTGGTTTCGGGTCTACGACCACGTACTCATGCGCCCTATTCAGACTCGCTTTCGCTGCGGCTCCGCATCTTCTGCTTAACCTTGCACGGGATCGTAACTCGCCGGTTCATTCTACAAAAGGCACGCCATCACCCGTTAACGGGCTCTGACTACTTGTAGGCACACGGTTTCAGGATCTATTTCACTCCCCTTCCGGGGTGCTTTTCACCTTTCCCTCACGGTACTGGTTCACTATCGGTCACTAGGGAGTATTTAGCCTTGGGAGATGGTCCTCCCGGATTCCGACGGAATTTCACGTGTTCCGCCGTACTCAGGATCCACTCTGGAGAGAACAACATTTCAGTTACAGGGCTGTTACCTTCTTTGGCGGGCCTTTCCAGACCTCTTCGCTTATATCATTCCTTTGTAACTCCGTATAGAGTGTCCTACAACCCCAAGAGGCAAGCCTCTTGGTTTGGGCTGTTCCCGTTTCGCTCGCCGCTACTCAGGGAATCGCATTTGCTTTCTCTTCCTCCGGGTACTTAGATGTTTCAGTTCCCCGGGTATGCCTTCTCATACTCTATGTATTCAAGTATGGATACTACTCCATTACGAGCAGTGGGTTTCCCCATTCGGAAATCTCCGGATCAAAGCTTGCTTACAGCTCCCCGAAGCATATCGGTGTTCGTCCCGTCCTTCATCGGCTCCTAGTGCCAAGGCATCCACCGTGCGCCCTTTCTAACTTAACCATTTCTTACTTTAGAAAGAATCACTATGTGTGATGAACTTTGCATTGCATTCAATGTGAATGTATTACTTATTGTTATCTAGTTTTCAAAGAACAATCCTGTCTCGCTAGAGACATGTTTTG
>NZ_AYOY01000092.1 GCF_000508185.1 Sphingobium sp. C100
GCGCGCCGCCGGCGGCCGGATCGGCGCCACCTTCACGCTGTCCTCCAGCAAGGCGCGCAACCTTTCGGGCACCGGTTCCTGCGCGACCGGGGCATAATGGCTGGAAAGACGCGCGCGCAGCCGTTGATGCGCCTCCAGTCGCGCCGCCAGCGCCGGGTCGTCCGCCACCGCCCGTTCGACGCGGCGCCGATTGACCTCGTCCAGTTCGCCATCGACCAGCGCGATCAGCATGGCTTCGTCAATCCGGCTCATGCCGCTTCTCCCATCAGTTCGATCAACGCGCCACGCCCGCGCACCAGTCGCGATGTCAACGTGCCCATCGGTATCCCCAGCAGTTCGGCCGCTTCACGGTAGGACATCCCATCCACCAGCACGAGCGCGATCGCCTCGCGCTGCTCGTCGGGCAATGCCTGCATCGCCCGATCGACGTCGGCCAGGGCCATATGCGCCTCCACGTCGCGATCGCCGGCATGGCCCACGCCCGCGCCCGCCTCTTCAGGGGCGAAGGTTCTGGCGGCGCGCTGGCGCGCGCGCGCCTCGTCGATCCACAGGTTGCGCATGATCCGATATATCCAACTGTCGAGACGGGTGCCCGGTTGCCATTGGTCGCGCGCCTTGAGCGCCCGTTCCACCGCCGCCTGGCACAGATCGTCGCCATCGGCGCGGTCGCGCGACAGGCTGGCGGCAAAGCGCCGCAACCGGGGCAGGATCGCCAGCAGGTCGCGTTCGAACGACATTGTCTCTCCGTCTCTTGATCCAGGGATGAAACGTCCCGACCCGCTCGTTTAATCCCCATGCCGCGCGACAGATGGACATTTTTTCGCAATGGATGATTTTTCCGGGGAAAGGACCAGTGAAGCGACATGAAACTGATGCGCCCATGGATGGTCGCGGGCCTGATCCTGATGGCGCCGGGCGCGCAGGCCCAGTTGCTGCCCAATGTCGGTCAGGCTGTGCCCGACCTGCTCGGCCGGGTCGAAGGCACGATCGATGCCACCGGCCTCGACCGGTTGTCCCCCGCCAGGATCGCCGACCGGCTGGCGGCGGCGCGCGCGACCCGGATCGGCGGGCTGGTTCGCGCGCATCGCGACCGGATCGAACTGGACGACCGGCGCGAACCCGCCCGGCGCGGCGTCATCCTGCTGACCGGCGCGGACGAGCCGGCGCTCGATGCCGTGCGTACGGCGGGATATGGGGTGGAAACGGACAGGATCGACGGCCTGGACCTGTCGATCGCGCGGCTGGCGGTGCCGCGGGAGCGCAGCCTGGCAAAGGCGTTGCGCGAAGTCCGCAAGCTGGCCCCGCGCGCGCAGGCAAGCGCGGACAATCTCTATTTCCCAAGCGGCGCGGCCCAACCGGTCGCGGTGCAGGCGCTGGCGGCCGGCAGGCGGATCGACGGCCGGGCGGTGGGCCTGATCGACGGCGGGGTGGCGCGCCATCCGGCCCTGACCGCGCCGATCGAACAGCGCGGCTTTGCCGAAGGCGCACCACGCGCCAGCGCCCATGGCACCGCCGTCGCCTCCCTGATCGGCGGCGACGGACTGGTGCGGGGCGCAGCGCCCGGCACGCCCCTGCTCGTCGCGGACGTCTATGGCAGCGATCCGGCCGGCGGCGGCGCCTTCGCCCTCGTGCGCGCGCTGGGGTGGATGGCCGCGCGGGGCGTGCCCGTCGTCACCGTCAGTCTGGTCGGCCCGGCCAATCCGCTGCTGGAAGGCGCGATCCGCCTGGCCCGCGCGCGGGGCGTGACGCTCGTCGCGGCGGTCGGCAATGACGGCCCCGCCGCGCC
>NZ_AYOY01000093.1 GCF_000508185.1 Sphingobium sp. C100
TGTTCGAGAAGACCTATCACGCGACGCATCCCGACATGATGGAATGTGTGGACAATGACAGCCTGCGGGATCGCTATCTGGTGGGGGGCATGTTCGCCGATGGCCAGGTCGTGCTCAACTATTCGCATAATGAGCGTTTCGTGATCGGCGGCGCGGTGCCGGCCGGCGGCTCGCTGAAACTGCCCGACCAGACCGCGCCGGCCTCGGCCGCCGGCCATCCCTTCCTGGAACGGCGTGAGGCTGGCATCGTCAATATCGGCGGCCCCGGCGCGATCACCGTCGATGGCGAGCGGTTCGAGCTCGGCAACAAGGAATGTCTCTACGTCCCCATGGGGTCGAAGGATGTGATCTTCGAAGGGGCGCAGGCGCGCTTCTACATCGCCTCGCTGCCCGCGCACAAAGTCTGCCCGATCAAGAAGATCACACTGGCGCAGGCCAATCCGCTGGAGCGCGGCGACCTCGAAAATTCCAACCACCGCACCATCTACCAGCTGGTCATTCCCGGCGTGTGCGAAAGCGCGCAGCTGCTGATGGGCCTGACCGTGCTGGAAACCGGCAGCGTATGGAACACCATGCCCCCGCATCTCCATGACCGCCGCAGCGAAATCTATCTCTATTTCGACCTGTCCGGCGGCGACCGCGTCTTCCATTATATGGGCGAGCCTGACGCGATGCGGCATATCGTCATCGAAAATGAGGAAGCGGTCATCTCCCCGCCCTGGTCGGTCCATATGGGGTCGGGCACGAAAAGCTACGCCTTCATCTGGGCGATGGGCGGCGAAAATCTCGACTATACCGACATGAACGTGCTGGACATCTGCCAGCTGCGGTAATTTTGCCGTCATCCCCGCGAAAGCGGGGACCCATCTCCCCACCGTTGTGCTGGACGCAGGGGTTTGGGAGATGGAGTCCCCCCTGCGCGGGAATGACGCGGGAGACACTATGATGACCACCCCCTTCGATCTCACCGGCAAGACCGCCATCGTCACCGGCGCCAATACCGGCATCGGCCAGGCGATCGCCCTGTCGCTGGCCGCCGCCGGGGCCGACATCGCCGCGGTCGGCCGCACGCCGGCGCAGGACACCGTCGATCAGGTCCGCGCCATCGGCCGCAAGGCGGAGATCGTCCCCGCCGACCTGTCCACCATCGAACCCGTCCAGCGCGTGGTCGACGAAACGCGGGAGAAGCTGGGCGGCCTCGACATATTGGTCAACAATGCCGGCATCATCCGCCGCGCCGACAGCGTCGACTTTACCGAGGAAGACTGGGACGCGGTGATCGACACCAATCTCAAGACGACATTCTTCCTCTGCCAGGCGGCGGGACGCCACATGCTGGCGCAGGGATCGGGCAAGATCGTCAACATCGCCTCGCTTCTCTCCTTCCAGGGCGGCATCCGCGTGCCCAGCTACACCGCCTCCAAAAGCGGCGTCGCGGGCCTGACCAAGCTGCTGGCGAACGAATGGGCCGCGCGCGGCGTCAACGTCAACGCGATCGCGCCGGGTTACATCGCCACCAACAACACCGCCGCGCTTCAGGCCGACGAAACCCGCAACCGCCAGATCCAGGAGCGTATCCCCGCCGGGCGCTGGGGGACCCCTGGCGACATAGGCGGCGCGGCCGTCTTCCTCTCGTCCAGCGCCGCCGGCTATATCCATGGCCACACGCTCGCCGTCGATGGCGGCTGGCTCGCACGCTAGGCGATCCCGTCCGGCAGGAACCGGAACGCCCACAGGAGAGACGCCCATGCCGCATATCGACCGGCGCAC
>NZ_AYOY01000094.1 GCF_000508185.1 Sphingobium sp. C100
CCCAGCGGCGGTTCCCGACCCAGGTCGCGCCAGCCAGCATCGGTTTCAGCGCCGGGGCGTTTTCCATCAGCTTGTTCAGCCCGGCGGTCTGACGATTGGCGTTGGGGCCGACGACCAGCGGCAGATCGGGCATGGCGCCCGCCGAGACCGACTGAAGCACCACGCCGGCCACGTCGATCAGGTGCAATTGCCCGTCATGCTGCCACACCGCGACCGGATCGCGCTCGACGATATCGACGACCAAAGTGTCGGGCAGGCGACGGGAAATGCGGGCGTCCTTGACCCAGCCGAGCTTGAGCATTTCGGCCCGGACCCTAGGCAGGTCCAGCGACAGCATGGAGCGATCCACCTGGCCTAGCGCGATATTATAGACTGGCAGCTCATCCATCCGCTCGACGCCGCGGACCTCGACCTTTTGGACTTCGAAACCGGCGCGCGCGGCGATATCCGCCGCCTGCTGTCGGGCCATTTCGGGCAAGCCCGCATAGACCGCGCCGGTCACAAGGATCGCGCCGAAAATGCCGACGATCGCCCAACTCGCCATGCGCTGGAGCGTGGCTTCGCTGACGGGGATATATTCGATCACCCGGTCGATCCAGCTCTGGCGCTTGAGCGTGCGGCCGCGCGCCGTCCGGCCGCCGGTGGCCTTGCCCCGCGCGCTGCTCATCCGTGCCGCGCCGCCGCGCCTGATGCGGGCTTCAGCCATGTTCCTTCCCCCCGACGCGGTTCAGCGCCTCCTCGACGATAGTCTCCACCAACGTCGCATAGTCAATGCCCAGCTTCGCCGCCTGCTCAGGGACAAGGCTCAAGGGCGTCATGCCCGGCTGGGTATTGACCTCCAGCAGATAGAGGCCATCCAGCCCGCGCTGATCGTCCCAGCGGAAATCGGCGCGCGAGGCGCCCTTGCAGCCCAGCAACTGATGCGCGCGCAGGGCGATCGCCTTGCAGGCCTCGCTGATCTCGGGCGGGATTTCGGCCGGGCAGACATGTTCGGTCATGCCGTCGGTATATTTGGCGTCGAAATCATAGAAGCCGCTCTTGGGCCGCAATTCGGTGACGAGCAACGCCTCGTCCCCCAGGACGGCGGTGGTGAGTTCGCGGCCGCGGATATAGGGTTCGGCAAGCAGCTGCGGAAAATCCTGCCACGGGCCGACGCTGTCGCGGGCGATGGGATTGCCGTAATTGCCTTCCGCCGTGACGATGGCGACGCCGACCGAACTGCCTTCGTTGACGGGCTTCAAGACATAGGGGCGCGGCAGCGGGTCGGCGGCGAAGAGGCTTTCGCTGTCCACGATATGGCCGCCGGGCATGGGGATGCCATGCGGCACCAGCGCCTGTTTGGTCAGTTGTTTGTCGATGGCGATGACCGAAGTGGCCAGGCCGCTATGGGTGTAGGTGAGGCCCATCAGGTCCATCATGCCCTGCACCGTGCCATCCTCGCCCGGAACGCCATGGAGCGCGTTGAAGATCACGTCCGCCTTCGTTTCGGCAAGGCGCGCGGCGACATTGCGATCCATGTCGATGCGCGTGACGGTGTGCCCGCGCGATTCCAGCGCCTTGGCGACGCCCTTGCCCGAAGACAGCGACACCGGCCGCTCCGCCGACCAGCCGCCCATCAGGACGGCAACATGCCAGGGGCCGCGAGTCACAGAAAAATCCTCCCCTGCAAGGGGAGGTGGCGGGCGAAGCCTGACGGAGGGGTGTCTCGCCATCGAGAGGGCGAC
>NZ_AYOY01000095.1 GCF_000508185.1 Sphingobium sp. C100
AAGGTGAAAAGAGCATAAGGGAAAACTGCAACCATTTCATGCTTGAAATCACAGTGTGATTTGTTTCGTGGCGGTTGCAATTTTTGAAAAGAATGTGTCTAAAAATGAAAAGCTGACACACCTTTTTTTAGGAGAAAAAGGCGGTGATGTGTCAGAAACGGCAAATCTGCCACACCATAAAAAGGAAAAGTGAGAAGAGCATAAGGGGTTTTTGTCCCCACTTATGGTGTGGAACTAGGCAAAGCCTAGCAAAAAAATGACCCCAAAGAAGTGGTGGAAATCACTCCTGCAGAAGTGGCGGTTTTTGAGGTGATCACTTCCCAATCACTACTAAAAAATGATCGACCAGTTGTCAATCACTTGTCAGAGTGCCCAGTTATACGCACCAAAAAATGTGCGTGTTTTTAGAAAAGCCAACGAGGTTTTTTCACGAAAGTTTGGTAACGTTTTGTGTTTGAAAAGGAGCGCTATGTGCCGATCATTGGCGAATCAGTGATGGAAAATGATCGACCAGTTGTCAATCACTTGTCAGAGTGCCCAGTTATACGCACCAAAAAATGTGCGTGTTTTTAGAAAAGCCAACGAGGTTTTTTCACGAAAGTTTGGTAACGTTTTGTGTTTGAAAAGGAGCGCTATGTTACCAAACGAAAGGTAACGTTTTGCAAAAAAACCAGTCGCAACAAGGGTTCAATAATGGGTGAATTAAGTTCGTGTTTGTTTTGTGTTGTTTCGGAAAAGTGTGCACTCAAAAGGAGCGTTACTGTTTAAAAAATGGAGTGAAAAACATACGGCATGAGTCAACGGTAAGCGGAACGAAAGTGAGCATTAAGGAGTTGACTCATTCACTACATCCAAAGCCTATTGATTCAAACAAACCCCGTTTGTTTGCGCCAGCCGAAGGGGCATCCCCCGAAGATCGGGGGTAGGGGGTTTGAATATTTGCGATCCAACGGGCTGACCGTTGGCGGGTTTGGGCAGAGCCCGAAAAGAGTCACTGGAGAACCAGTGCCCACTTATGCACCTAAAAGTTGCACGTGTGATTTCTCTCCATTCAAAGCAGAATGCCAGGGCATTGTACCGTTGGGAAATTGATGAAAAACTTTGGTGGAGATGGTAGAATAAGAGAGGCATATTTATCTGATTGTTTGGCGAAGGTGCGAAGCGAGAAGGCGGCGACAGTCGCCTGAGTGGCAACGAAAAGCGGAGCACCGAGAGCCAAACGAGAACCCCCCATGCTAACAGGGGGGTAGTAATGTATGAGAAAACTGGTGGAATCCAATCATACCAAGGGATTGGGCTGTTTTCGTTTTTAAACGTTTTTATTTGGCTGATAAGGCACCGAGAGCCAAACGAGAACCCCCCCATGCTAACAGGGGGGTAGTAATGTATGAGAAAACTGGTGGAATCCAATCATACCAAGGGATTGGGCTGTTTTCGTTTTTAAACGTTTTTATTATTTGGATGATAAGATGCATGATTAAATACAGAAAAATACCGAGGTTGTAATTCTAAAATGCCTCTGAGAGCGTTCAGATTCGATTCTGAGCGCTTTTATTTTTGTTCAGGTGATTGTGAATAGGGGGATGCGTCAAAAACGCTTATAAGGGCTTTAAATGCGTTTTTTCGTTTTGTCTGCTGAATTTGTTTTAAAAAACGTTTGCGAGATACCGAAAATTTTCAAAA
>NZ_AYOY01000096.1 GCF_000508185.1 Sphingobium sp. C100
ACAGTTTTTCGGTAAGTTCGGGCACCAGCTTGAACAGGTCGCCGACCAGGCCGATGTCGGCGACCTGGAAGATCGGCGCATCCTCATCCTTGTTAATCGCGATGATGGTCTTGCTGTCCTTCATGCCCGCCAGATGCTGGATCGCGCCGGAAATGCCCACCGCGATATAGACTTCGGGCGCCACGATCTTGCCCGTCTGCCCGACCTGATAGTCGTTGGGCACATAGCCTGCATCGACGGCCGCGCGCGAAGCCCCGACCGCCGCGCCCAGCTTGTCGGCCAGCGGCATGATATATTCCTCGAAGGTCGGCCCGTCCTTGAGCGCACGACCACCCGACACGATGATCTTGGCGCTGGTCAGTTCCGGACGTTCCAGCTTCGCGATCTCTGCGCCCATGAAGGTGGAAAGCCCCTTGTCGCCGGTCGATGCGACCGCCTCGACAGCGCCGCCGCCACCGTCCCGCGCCGCCTTCTCGAACGCCGTGCCGCGCACCGTGATGACCTTCTTGGCATCCTTCGAGCGGACCGTCGCGATCGCATTGCCGGCATAGATTGGCCGCGTGAACATGTCTTCGCTCTCGACCGACAGAATGTCGCTGATCTGCATCACGTCGAGCAAAGCCGCCACGCGCGGCGCGATATTCTTGCCGTTGCTGGTGGCCGGCGCGACGAAAGCGTCGTGATGGCCCATCAGTTCGACGACCAGCGGCGCGATATTTTCGGCCAGCGCATGACTAAAGGCGGCATCGTCGGCGACATGGACCTTGCCCACGCCAGCGATTTTCGCCGCGTCGGCGGCCACGCCCTCGACGCCTTCGCCAGCGACCAGCAGATGCACTTCGCCCAGCTTCGCAGCAGCCGTGACGGCGGAAAGGGTCGCGTCCTTGACGGCGCCGCCCTCATGTTCAACCCACACAAGCGTCTTCATGCGGCAACTCCCAGAGCTTTCAGCTTCGCAACCAGTTCATCGACATCGGCGACCTTGACGCCGGCGGTGCGCACCGGCGGTTCGGACACTTTGAGCGTCTCCAGCCGAGTGCCGATGTCCACGCCATAATCGGCCGGCGTCTTCTGCGCGAGCGGCTTGCTCTTGGCCTTCATGATGTTGGGCAGCGAGGCATAGCGCGGCTCGTTCAGGCGCAGATCGGTGGTGATGATCGCAGGCGTCGAAAGCTTCACCGTCTCCAGGCCGCCATCGACTTCACGGGTTACCGACACGCTGTCGCCCTCAACCTCGACCTTCGACGCGAACGTGCCCTGCGGCAGGTTCAGCAGCGCCGCCAGCATCTGCCCGGTCTGGTTGCTGTCATCGTCGATCGCCTGCTTGCCCAGGATGATCAGGCCAGCGCCTTCCTCTTCCTGCACCTTGGCCAGCAGCTTGGCCACGCCCAGCGGTTCCACTTCATCGTCCGTCTGGATCAGGATCGCCCGGTCGCAGCCCATCGCCAGGCTGGTGCGCAGCGTTTCCTGCGCCTTGGCAACGCCGATCGACACCGCGATCACCTCACTCGCCACGCCCTTTTCCTTCAGGCGAATGGCTTCCTCGACCGCAATCTCGTCAAACGGATTCATGCTCATCTTGACGTTCGCCAGATCAACACCCGTCCCGTCCGACTTCACACGCGGCTTCACATTATAATCAATCACCCGCTTCACGGGCACAAGGATCTTCAT
>NZ_AYOY01000097.1 GCF_000508185.1 Sphingobium sp. C100
TTTCAGACTGCTGATAAACCCCAGTTATTTAACTGGGGTTTATTGTTTCTGGGGCCTCTGTATCAATATTCCTCTGATATCCAAAAACAGCACAATGAAAAATAGTAGGTGTTCAGCAAGCTTAAAATGGGGAGAGATTGGGATGGAATTCGTAATATTTCGGCTATAAATCGATAAAATAGGCCTCAAGCGGCCATCAGTGCGATCTTTTTCATGTTTTGTGCAGTCGCTACCATAAGACACTGCATTTGAACCTTCGAGCGTCCTCTAAACTGTGCATAGCGATAACCATGTAGTTGCTTTGCATCGGCAAAGCTTCGTTCAACAGTTTCTTTACGCCGCGCGTAGATGACCTTCCCCTTATCCGTGAGTCGGTTCTGATTAACACGCTCTTTGCTGTCTTCCCAGACGTGCCTTGTGATGGTTTTAACCTTATTTGCATTGCGCGTACAACGATCAATGAGTGGACAGTTTGCGCATATCTTCGGGTTGGATTGATAATGGCGATAGCCTTCTCGGCTGGTCGTTTTGTAGAGGATTATTTGTCCTGCAGGGCAGGTATATTGATCGTTTAACTCGTCGTAAATATATTCGCGTTTATAAAAATATCCGGCCTTGTGTGTGGGTCGACGATAACCCATGACCGCATAAATATCGCGATCCTCTAAGCCCTTACAAAGAGCAGACGTAAAGTAACCCGCATCTAAACCAACATGTTCAACGTCAAAATTAAAGCGTTCTTTCTGGCGATCTAAACGCTCAAGATAAGGAACCGCATCATGCACATTACCCGCAGTCACATGGACGTCAGTGACGATATTGCAGCGACTATCAACGGTGCGATGGTCGAGATAGAAAAATCCTTTCGGCTTGCTATCGCGCACCATATAGCCACTTTCTGGATCGGTGGTGCTTTGCTTAATCTCCCGTTCGGGCTGCGCTTTGGATGAAAGCGCTAAGGGCTTTTTTCCGTGAGATAACCGATCCTCATCAATGGCTCGATCCAAATCATCCATGTAAGCTTGGCGCTCAGTATGAACTCTACTCAGAATATGTTTGTTCTTATTGGCATTGGCTTTTAAATGAGTCGAGTCGGTATATAGAGTTGTTCCTGTGACTAATTTCTTTTTCATGGCTTGCAGAACAATCTGATCAAAAATCTGTTGATACACTTCGGTTTCGTTAAACCGACGAATCCGATTTTGACTTAGTGTTGAGGCGTCAGGAAGCTTATCGGTTAGGCCTAAGCCCAAAAACCAACGATAGGCGACGTTCACTTGCGCATCACGGATTAACTGACGTTCGCTACGAATCCCGAAGAGATAGCCGATGAAAAGCAGCTTAAACATCAAGGTGGGATCGAGGGCAGGCCTACCATTATTGTCACAATAGAAATCTTTGACGAGGTCGTGAATGAAACTGAAGTCTATCTTCGCATCGATTTTACGAAGCAGATGATCAGCAGGAACAAGTTCATCAATACTGACGAATTCGAGAGAGGACTGAGTTTGGGGGCGATTTTTTAGCATGCCCTATTATAAAAAATCCCCGCCGGTGATGGCGAGGACTTTGTCAGCAATCTGAA
>NZ_AYOY01000098.1 GCF_000508185.1 Sphingobium sp. C100
GGCGCCCGCCGCCGCGTTGCGCGCCTGGAGCGCGATCAGCGCATCATGCGGATAGGTCCAGGAGACCGACGCCATATAGGTCGCCGCCGTCGCGCGCAGTTCCATGTGATAGGTGCGCCGGTCGGTGTTGATGACGAGATTCGTGGAAAGGTCCGGCCGGGTGGGCTTCACGAGGATATGCACGCGCGCCGATGGCCCGCTGCCACTGGTCGTGTCGCCAATGATCCAGCGCACGGTGTCACCGGCCGCCACCGGGCCGGCGCCCACGAGCTGCTCGCCCGGCTGAAGGGCAATGTCCGTAACCTGGCCGGGCGCGGCATAGACCTGATAGAGCGCGCCATCGGCCCAGGGATATTGCTGGATGGCGTTGAGAAAGCCATCGCGAACGGGCTCCATCCGGGCGGCGGCATTGGCCGCACCGACCCGCTGACGTGGATCGGCGGGCTCGGGTGGCGACGCATGTTCAGCCGGCGCCGGCTTCAACTGGCCGGGCAGCGGCAAGGGCTCGGGGATGGTCACGACCTCGACGGGCTTGCGCGTTCCGGGCGCGAGCGTCGCCGCGATCTCGGTCGGCGGGTTGTCATAGGCGATGGCCGGCGGCTTGACCGATGAGGTGGCGCAGCCGGCCAAGGCCGAGGTGGATACGAGCAGGACCGCCGGGGCGGAACGACGAAATCGCGTCATTGCGACAGCTCCTTTGACCAATTGAAGGCGTTGACGAAAATGCCGAGCGGGTTCTTGCGCAGGCCCTCGGGGGTGCGCGGCGGCTGCACGACGATGGTGAGAATGGCCGACCAGTGCTCGGTGGCGGCGAGACTGCCGTCCTGATAGCGGCGTTCGATCCAGGCGACCCGGAAGCTGTCGGGTGAAGCGCGGATGACGCTTGAGACCTCCACGGCGACCTGGACCTTGCCTACAGCCAAGAACGGGTCGTTGGTGCGGGCGTAGTCGTTGAGCGCGAGCGCGCCCTTGTCGGTGGTGAAGTCGTAGGCTCTGAGCCAGTTCTGGCGGACGATGACGGGATCGGCCGGGATCGAGCGGACATTCTCGATGAAGCGCGCGAGATGGAACGCGATCTGCGGATCGGTAGGCCGGTAGCCGGCCTCGGCTGGCGCGACCGCCTGCGCTTCGCCCAGCCGGTCGACCTGAACCACCCAGGGGACGATATGGCCGCGCGCCGATTGCCAGATCAGGCCGCCGGTCAAGCCGAGGTTCAAGGCCGTCGCGCAGAAGAAGGCGAGCCGCCAGTTCTTCCCCTGCACGACCGGCTCGCCGATGCGGCGATCCCATTCCTGCCGGGCGGCCTGATAGGGCGTGACGGGTTCGGGAGTCTGCGCAAAGCGGATCGAAGGGCGTCGGAACATCTAGTCTTTCTCCCGGATGTCGGGACCCCCGCCGCCGCCGTGGCTGTCGCCAGCCTTGAGCGTATGTGCGGCAAGGGTCGCGTTGTGGGTCATGGATTGGCGGCGCTTCATCGCGGCCGCCCAGGCGGGCGGCGCGGGAGGGCCGGACGCGGAAGCGCCAGCGGCCGCGGCGGCGGGTGCGGACCCGCCGGCGATCGTGCCGCCCGGTGCGGTGAAGCC
>NZ_AYOY01000099.1 GCF_000508185.1 Sphingobium sp. C100
GGCTGAGCCTCAGCCTCTATCACACCTGGCATCTGACCGAGAGCATCCTGATCGCGCCCGGCGTGCCGGAACTCGACCTGCTGAACGGCGACGCCACCGGATCGTCGGGCGGCCAGCCCCGGCATGAGATCAAGGCGCGGCTGGGCTATTCCAACAATGGCATCGGCGCGCGGCTGGGCGTCAACTGGGAAAGCGGCACCCATGTCGATGGCGCGCTGAGCGGGACCAGCGCCGGCAGTTCGCGGCTGGAATTCGGCAGCCTGGCCACGGCGAACCTGCGCATCTTCGCCAATCTGGGCCAGATGCCCAGCCTGGTGAAGAATGTGCCCTTCCTGCGCGGGGCGCGCGTGTCGGTCGGCGTCGACAATATCTTCAACCAGCGGCGCGAAGTGCGCGACGCCACCGGCATGACGCCGCTGCGCTATCAGCAGGATTATCTCGATCCATTGGGCCGCACCATTTCGATCAGTTTCCGCAAACTCTTCTCCCCCAATTTCGGTGGCGGTGGGCCGCGTGGTTAAATAGCCGTTAGCCACGGCTAAAGCCGGTCCTTTCCCGGCCGTTATGACGATCATGTCGGTTTGGGGAGACGAGGGATGAAACCCGTCAGGCTTGTGGTGGTCGATGATTCGCTGACGATCCGCGCGATGATCGAAACGTTGCTGGAACAGGATCGCCGCGTCGAGGTGGTGGGCATCGCCCGCGACGGCGAGGAAGCGATGGCGATGATCCGGCGGGAAAAGCCCGATGTGGTGACGCTGGACATCGCCATGCCCGGCCGCGACGGCATGGCGATACTGGACGAGATCATGGGGCTGGACCCCTGCCCCGTCATCATGTTGTCCAGCCTGTTGCGCGATGGCGCGCCGATCGTCGCCGAAGCGATGGGCCGGGGCGCGGCCGCCTGTTTCAACAAGGCGATGATCGTGCGCGAGGCGCGGCGCTTCGTCGCGCTGATCCGCGACATCGGATGCGGCCATGGCGTCGCCGAACCCGATATGGCGCCCGCGCCGCTCGCCATCGCCGCCTGAGCCGGGCCGCCCATGGCCCGCAGGCATCGGCAGGCGCGATCATGGCGGTCCGATTGCGACCTTTCCCCTGTAGCCGATTCGCTATAGGGCGCATGACATGACCAATTTATTTCTCGTGATGGGCGGCGGCGCGGCAGGCGCGGCGCTGCGCTATCAGCTCGGGCGTTTCGCCGGGCATGTTGCGCCCGGCGCCACCTGGCCCTGGGGCACATTCGCCGCCAATCTGATCGGCGGTTTCGCCATGGGGATGCTGGCCGGATGGCTGGCGCGCGGCAGCGCTACGCCGGGCGAGCCGTTGCGGCTGTTGCTGGGCGTCGGGATGCTGGGTGGCTTCACCACCTTTTCCGCCTTCAGCCTGGAAACCATGTTGATGATCGAACGCGGCCAGACCGTGCTGGCGCTCGGCTATGCGCTGGCGTCGGTTACCGGCGCGGTGGCTGCGCTGGCGCTGGGCCTTTCCGTCATGCGCGGGGTCGCGGCGTGAAGGGCGGCATGAAAGGGCGTCCCCCCGGCAAGGGCGGGGCGGG
>NZ_AYOY01000100.1 GCF_000508185.1 Sphingobium sp. C100
AGATACCGAAAATTTTCAAAAATGGAAACGCAAGCAAGTTATAGCCGTATTTCATGTGCTAGGATTTAACATAAAAAAGCGATGTATCGGGGGATTGATGGTATGGGAACTATTGCAGCGCCTGTGATTGGTCAGAAGATTAATGAGTGGTATCGGCATATCAAAAGGTTGAATGTGACAGATGCAGAGATTCTCCGTAACGAAGTTAAGAATGAACTGGATTTGATGGAGGAAGACGAACAGGTTGTTCTTTATTTTCAGCTAATGGAATTTCGCCATGAACAGATGCTTGAATACGTAAATCCATCAAAAAATACTGTCAACAAAGCTGATTATTTGAGAGCTGTCGAAGGTGAAGGAAAAAGGCTTACTGGTATTATGGAGTACTACTTCAATTTTTTCAGAGGGATGTATGAGTTTTCTAAAGGGGAGTACATAAAAGCTATTACATTTTATCGCTATGCGGAAAGAAAACTTGATAAAGTAGCTGATGAATTGGAGCGTGCGGAGTTCTTTTTCAAAATGGCAGAAATCTTTTATCACATGAAGCAAACACATCTATCTATGTATTATGTTGAACAGGCTTATCATGCTTATAAGGCAAACAGTATATATCAAGTTAGGTTAATCCAGTGTAGATTCGTGATTGCGGGAAATTATGACGATTTGGTCAGTTATGAGAAGGCACTTCCCCATTTGAAACGAGCTTTACAGGAATCTATTGCACTTGGCCATGATTACATTACGACTAAGGGTTTGTTGAATTTAGGAAACTGTTTTAATAAACAAGATGATGTTGCGAAAGCAACAGTATATTACCAACGTGCATTAGAGTTAGGCGAGAAGATCGGTGCTAAAGAGGTTGTACAAGCTTGTTATGATTTAGCCATCATTTTCTTTAAGCAGGGACGAAAAGAAGAAGCTCTTGATTATTGTGTGAAAGGAAAGAGCTATGCTGAAAAGTATGATGATTCTATGTTTGTCGATCTTTTTAATGTGCTTCATGAGTTATATGTGACGGTTTCGCCTAGTGTTGAAGTCAATCAAAAATTCGATCAACTTTTATATAGTCGTGGTTATCCTTATTTAGAAGACCTAGCTTTAGAGGCTGGAAGATTTTATAATGACATAGAACGACTGGATGATTCTGTATTTTTTTATAAGAAGATGATCCAAGTTCAGAAACTGATTCAAAGGGGCGATTTTGAATATGACGTTTAAAAAAATTATGGCTGCCGTTTTGATTTTAGCTGTGACTGTTGCGCCGGTTTATGGTTTAGCGACGCAAGATAACAGCGTTTCTGTTGCGTCAAGGAATGCAACATGATGTATCGTATTCGATTTGTAACATGAAAATTAACAGACCTTTTAGGTCTGTTTTTTTGTGGAAATATCATGTGTAGTTACTTGAAAATGAGACGTAAACGATTAGGTTTTTGAACGTGCTTACCAGAATGTGATTATCCAGGTTGTGATTATCACGTTCTGGTGTGA
>NZ_AYOY01000101.1 GCF_000508185.1 Sphingobium sp. C100
CTCGCCACGCCGCCATGCAGGGCCAGCGCGCGGCCGTGGCGCAGCAGCACCGCGACCGGCGCGCCCGCCGCCGCGACGGCGTCGGCCAGCGCCTGTTGCGCGGCGGGGATTTCGATGACGGTGCGCGACTGGGCTTCGCCCGACATCGCCTGCGATTCGCCGATGGCGAGGAGGACGATGTCGGCCGCCTTCGCCGCCGCGACCGCCGCCGCAATGCCGCCGTCGATCGGGCCGCTGATGTCGCAGCCGCGCGTGACGCTGAGCTTTGCGTCGTCGGGCAGCGCGGCGCGCAGGCCGGTGGCGATGTCGACGCCCTTGTCCGGATCGCCGTAGAAGGCCCAGGGGCCGTAAAGATTGGCGCTGTCCTGCGCGAAGGGACCGATCAGGGCGATGCGTGGCCCCTTTGCCGGGTCGATCGGCAAGGCGCCGTCATTTTTGAGCAGGATGATCGAGCGGGTCGCGGCTTCGCGCGCGAGGGCGCGGTGGGCCGGGGTGAAGATGCGGGTCCGCTCCGCATCCGCGTCGAGCGAGCGCCAGGGATTGTCGAGCAGGCCGATGGCGGCCTTTACATAGAGGATGCGGCGCACGGCGACGTCCACCGTCGCCATGGGCACCGCGCCGCTCTTCACCAGTTCCGGCAGGTAGCGGACATAGAGGCCGCTCTGCATCGACATGTCGACCCCGGCGAGAATGGCGAGGCGGGCGGCGTCGCGATCATCCTGCGCAAAGCCATGGGCGACCAGTTCTTCATCGGCGGTGTAATCGGAAAAGACGAAGCCGCGAAACTGCATTTCGCCGCGCAAAATGTCGGTAAGCAATTCGCGGTCGGCGGTGGCGGGGACGCCGTTAATCTCGTTAAAGGCGGCCATGGTGGTGAGCGCGCCGGCAGCGAAGGCCGCGCCAAAGGGCGGCAAATGGGTTTCGCGCAGCGTTTCCTCGCTGATGTCGACATTGCCATATTCAAGCCCGGCGGCGACCGCGCCATAAGCGGCGAAATGTTTGGGGCAGGCGAGCAGGCTATCGTCGCGGCGCAGGTCGCGGCCCTGAAAGCCACGGATGCGGGCGGCGGAGAGGATGCCGGTGAGAGTCGTGTCCTCCCCCGCCCCCTCCACCACGCGGCCCCAGCGCTGATCGCGGGCGACATCGACCATGGGGGCGAAGGTGAGGTGCAGGCCGGCGGCGGTGGCTTCGAGCGCCATGGCGCGGGCGGTGCGCTGGCACAGGTCGGGATCGAAGCTGGACGCTTCGGCTAGGGGGACCGGGAAAATGGTCTTGAGCCCGTGGATGACGTCTCCCGCGAAGAGGAGCGGGATGCCGAGGCGGCTTTCGTTGACCGCGATCTCCTGCGCGCGGCGGGCGCCCGCGACGCCGATGCCGTTGAACAGGCAGCCGACCCGGCCCTTTCGCACTTCCTGCGCCAGGCGCTTTTGATCCTGGATGCCGGCGGCGGGATTGGGCGGGTTGAAGGGGCGGAAACTGTCGGCGAGGCAGGTCATCTGCCCGGCCTTTTCCTCCACCGTCATCTGCGCGATGAGGGTGTCGACGCGATCGACGTCGGCCTGGGCCATGGCGCGGCGGGGCACGCCAAGGGCAAGGACGCCGCCCAGGGTGCGGATCAGGAGGTCGCGGCGGTCAATCGTCATGCAAGGGGGGCGTAACCGGGGAAGGATGATGGAACTTGTCCAACTAACGTCCGCCGCGCGCTTTTGTTGCGGTGCGGCAAGGCAGCGCGGCGTTCAGTTGGGGGCGAACAGCTTCGTGCCCATGACGCCGATCACGATCATCACCATGAAGCCGGCCTGGACCAGGTTCACCCGGTCGCCGAACAGGATCATGCCGCCGATGATGACGCCCACCGCACCCAGCCCCGTCCAGATCGCGTAAGCGGTGCCGGCGGGAATGTCCCGCATCGCCAGAGCGAGCAGGCCCATGTTGAGGAAGCTCAAGGCGATCGGCACGACCGACGCCTGCCAACTGCCCAGGGTCGCAGCCCATTTGAGGCTCAAGGCCCAGCAAATTTCAGTGAATATGGCAATGCCAAGGATGAGCCACGCCATCGGGCACTTCCCTTTCGTGTCCGGGCGGGCTCTGCTGGACGACAGGCCGGCCGGAAACCCGAAAGAGGCGGCATGTCGGGGAAGGCTATGGTGGACGCACTTGGGCTCGAACCAAGGACCCGCTGATTAAGAGTCAGCTGCTCTACCAACTGAGCTATGCGTCCACACCGGCCTTTGACCAGTCCCGCAGGGGACAGGGCAGCATCAGACCCGATGCAATGGTGGACAGGGCTGGATTCGAACCAGCGTACGGGAAACCCGGGCAGATTTACAGTCTGCTGCCTTTAACCACTCGGCCACCTGTCCGGTGCCCTGCGCGGAAGAGAAAAAATCATCCCCTGCCGCGCTGGAGGCGGCTCAATGGCGAAAGGAGGCTTGCCTGTCAATGGGGTGATGTGAAAAGAGCGCGATCATGAAAAAAGGTCATCGCTCCGCCAAGCCCAAGGGCGCCTTCCCGCGCTTCTACGGGCGTCACGCCGTCACCGCGGCGCTCGCCAACCCCAATCGCATCGTGCGCAAGATATGGGGCACGCGCGAAGCGCTGGGCGCCCTCGACCTGCCGCCCATATTGCCGATCGTCTATGCCGATGTCGCCGACATGGGCCGGATGGTGCCGTCGGACGCGCCGCATCAGGGCATCGTCGCCGAAGTCGAGCCGCTCGACGATGTGTGGCTGGGCGAGATACTGGAGCAAGGGCAGGACGATAAGCGGCCCATATTGGTGCTGGACCAGGTGACCGATCCGCACAATGTCGGCGCGATCCTGCGGTCGGCCGCCGCCTTCGACGCGCTGTGCATCGTGACGCAGGACCGGCACGCGCCGCCCGAATCGGGCGTGCTGGCGCGCGCGGCGTCGGGCGCGCTGGAAATCATGCCTTGGGTGCGGGTGGTGAACCTGGCCCGCGCGCTCGACGAGATTGCCGAGGCGGGCTATTGGCGCATCGGCCTGGACGGCGACGCCGACACGACCCTGGGCGAAGCGATCGGCGAATCGCGCGTCGCGCTGGTGCTGGGGGCCGAAGGCGAAGGGCTGCGCCACAACAGCATGGCGCATTGCGACATTATCGCTAAGCTGCCGATCAGCCCGCGCATGGAAAGCCTGAACGTCTCCAACGCCGCGGCCATCGCGCTCTACGCCGCCACCAACCGGTAGCGGCGCGCGGGACAAGGGGGAGTGTGCCGATGAAACGCCTGTATCGCAGTCTCGGCGCACTCGCCGGCCTGCTCGCCTTGTCGGCGTGCCTGGTGACGCCGGGCACATTTGAATCGAGCCTGGACATCCGCGCGGATCGCAGCTTCGCCTTCGCCTATAAGGGCGAGATATTGGCGTCGGACATGGGCAAGAACCCGCTGTCCGGCGCAACCGGCGACGATGATGCGGCATCGCAGGACGGCGAAGCGGAGACCGGCCCCACCCTGCTCCAGATCGCGGCGCAGGACGAGGATTTCAGCGATCGGGGCAAACAGGGCGACGACGCCCAGATGCAGGCGATCGCGGCCGCCCTGACGCGGGAGAAGGGATTCCGGTCCGCCCGCTATGTCGGCGACCACAAGTTCGAGATCGACTATGCGATCAGCGGCAGGCTGACCCACAGCTTCCTCTTCCCCTTCAACATCGACGCGCAGATCGTGCTGCCGTTCATCGCGGTGGAAATGCGGGGCGAGGATAGGGTGCGGATGAAAGCGCCCGGCTTTGCCAACGGGTTCGACAAGAGCCAGGGGCCAGCAGGCATGGGCGGCGCGAGCGACGCGGCGGCCAAGGCGCTGAACGGCCGCTTCACCCTGACCACGGACGCCGAAATCGTCAGCCAGAATCAGGAAGAAGGCGCGCAGACCGTGGCGCAGGGCAAGCGGATCGTCTGGACGATCACGCCACTGACCAGCGACGCGCCCATGGCCACGTTGCGGGTGACGACTGATCGGCCGGTAGCGGCCGATTGATCCCCGTCGTCATTGCAAAGCGCGAAGCAATCCAGGCGCATCCCCGGATTGCTTGGCCGCGCTCGCAACAGCGAACCTAAAGCGCGCTGCGTTAAACCGGACGCAGGTCGCGCGCTCCAAGCTTTGTTGTCCCATCGCTTTGAGCGGAAAACCGGTTCCCACTTATCCGCACGATGCTCTATCAGTCTTCCGGCGCAATGGTGACGCGCAGGCCGTCCAGCGCATCGCTCATCACGACCTGGCAGGACAGGCGGCTGGTATCGTTGCGATGGTCCGAACTGTCGAGCAGGTCATTTTCGTCTTCGCTCATCGCCGGCAGCACGTCGGCGAAAGCGGGATCAACATAGACATGGCAGGTCGCGCAGGAGCAGCAGCCGCCGCACAAGGCCAGCAGTTCGTCAAAGCCCTTGTCGCGGATGACTTCCATCACCGACAGGCCGTTATCGCCCTCGACGGTCTGTTCCTCGCCCGCACGGTTGACCACGATCAGTTTCGCCATCTATCCAATCCCCTCGAAATTTTCTCCGCCGCTCTGGCGGAGAGGCGCAGCGAAATCAAGGGCTGGAACGCGATCATATGGTGACGAGTGCAGCGCAATTGCGCGAAAGCCTGGATGCGATCGCCCTGCTGGAGCCGGGATTCGTGGCGGCGATCCATCGCGTGGGCTATCCCGAGCCGCGCGTGCGCGCGCCGGGCTATGAAACTTTGCTGCGCACGATCGTGGGTCAGCAGGTAAGCGTCGCCTCGGCCGCGGCGGTGTGGCGCAAGCTGGAGGCGGAACTGGGCCTGGGCTGCGCACCGCAGGCGCTGCTGGCGCGCGACCATGACGCGCTGCGCGCCTGTGGCCTGTCGCGCCAGAAACAGGGCTATGCCCGCAGCCTTGCCGAACTGGTGGTGTCGGGCGCGCTCGACCTCCATGCCCTGCCCGCCGACGACGAGGAGGCGATCGCGCAGCTCGTCAGGATCAAGGGCATCGGCCGATGGTCGGCGGAAATCTACCTGCTCTTCGCCGAAGGACGGCCGGACATCTGGCCGGCCGGCGACCTGGCCGTGCAGATCGAGATTGGCCGAATCCTGGGCCTGCCCGACCGGCCCAGCGAGGCGCTGACCCGCACATTGGCCGAGCGCTGGAGCCCCCATCGCGGCGCCGCCGCGATCATGGCCTGGCACCATTATAACACCGAGGTTCTGTAATCATGCCCCTGCCCCATGCCCGCTATATCGTCATCGAACATGAAGGCGTCTGGAAGATCAATCTGGACAATAAATATTATGGCCCCTTTCCGAGCCGCCAAGCCGCGGTCGAAGGCGCCACCGCCACCGCGCAAAAGGCGAGTGCCGCCGGCTATCCCGCATCCGTGCTGCTGATGAAGGGGACCGCATTCGACACGCTGTGGACCAGCGTCGCGGAATGACCTGCACTTTGGGGCAATAACGTCATTTTTTTGGCCCATTGGCGGAACGTTGGGGCCAGTGACGGTTTCCATTTGTCCGAATATGACAGGTTGAGGAATGAGCAAGAAAGTTCTGATCGTCGAGGACGAGATATTCGTCGCACTGGAGATCGAGCAGATCGTCGAGGATGCCGGATTCGATGTCGGCGCGATCGCCGCCGACCGGGCGGCCGCGCTGGCCAGCGCCGACGCCTGCGACATCGCGCTGGTCGACCTCAACCTGCGCGATGGTCCGACCGGCCCGCAGATCGGGATGGAACTGGCCAGCCGCCACGGTGTGCGCGTCATCTATATCACCGCCAACCCCGCCCAGATCGGAGAAGCGTCGGTCGCCGCGCTGGGCGTCATCACCAAACCATTTCGCCCGCACAGCGTGGCGGCCGCCCTGAAGCTGGCGGCGGCCGAGAATCCCGAATTGCTGGCGGCCGAAATTATGGGCTTTACGCCCTTCCCGCCGCCCGGCTCATGGAACGGGATGGAATCCAGAGGCTGAGGCACAGGCCTTCGG
Source organism: Sphingobium sp. C100 (assembly GCF_000508185.1). GTDB lineage: Bacteria > Pseudomonadota > Alphaproteobacteria > Sphingomonadales > Sphingomonadaceae > Sphingobium. Next base: position 5,961 of record NZ_AYOY01000101.1, read on the forward strand.
CCCGCCATTGGCGCGCCAGCCGCCCGCCCAGTTGCCGTTCCACGCTGAGCAGCATCAGCCGACTGCCAAAACCGTCCGCCGTCGCCGGCACGACAACCGGCCCACCTTCTTCGCGCCAGTCGACGCGGACATCATCGCCCTCGCTGGACACATGGAGATGGACCCGCCCCTCGGCGACGGACAGGGCGCCATATTTGGCCGCATTGGTCGCCAGTTCATGGAACAGCAGCGCCAGCGGCGTCGCCGATCGATCGTCAATCGGCGGGTCTTCGCCCGACAGCAGGATGCGCGAACCGTCCGCATTGCGATAGGGCGCGAAAATCTGATCGAGTATGCCCCGCAACCGACCGGCTTCCGTGCCGGGCACGGGCATCGAGTCGGCGCTGTGCGGCCGGACGAAATCATGCGCGCGGCCAAGCGCCAGGATGCGGTCGCGCAGATCGTCCGCGACCGCGCCGATCTGCGGATGCTGGCGGGCGGACAGGCCGATGAGGCCGGCAATGACGGAAAAGATATTCTTGATGCGGTGCGACAGCTCATGCGCGATCATCTCGCGCTCTTCCATCATCAGCTTCTGTTCGTGGATGTCCGTACAGGTGCCGATCCAGCGTGTGACCTGACCCTGCGGGTCGCGGATCGGCAGCGCCCGGCCGAGCGTCCAGCGATAATTGCCGCTATGATGGCGCAAGCGATATTCGATTTCATAGGGTTCGCCGGTCTTGAGGCTGTGGCGCCATTTTTCCCAGGCGGCTGGCTGGTCGTCGGCATGGAACATGCCGTCCCAGGCGTCGCCATGGGTCGAGCCGGCCTCAACGCCCGTATATTCATACCAGCGCGCGTTGAAATAATCATTATAGCCGTCGGGCAGGGCCGACCAGACCATTTGCGGCATGGTGTCGGCCAGCGTGCGGAACATGCGGTCGCTGTCGGCCGCAGCGGCGGCATCCTGCCTCTGCCGGGCGATCATGTCGCGATCGCGCCGCCTTCCCTCCAACTCCACCATCACCTGCCGCGCAAGCAGGGTGAGGCCCTGTCGCTGCAACGGCGTCAGGTCCGCGCGCGGGCGAGGGTCGATGACGCACAGCGCGCCGAGCCGATCGCCATCGCTGCCGATGAGCGGCGCGCCGGCGTAGAAGCGTATATGCGGGCTGCCCGTGACCAGCGGATTGTCCGCAAAGCGCGGGTCACGCGTGGCATCCGGCACGACGAACATATCCGCGCCCAGCATGGCGAGCGCGCAGAAGGACACATCGCGGGGCGTTTCCTCGACATCAAGGCCGGTGCGGGCCAGGAAACGCTGGCGCACATCCTCCACGATGCTGACAAGGGCGATCGGCGCGTCGCACAGATTTGCCGCAAAGGCGGCGATTTCATCCAGGGTGCGAAAGCCGCCGGCGTCAAGATCATACAGCGCCAGCAGCGCCGCCCGGTCCGTCGCCAGCCCGCGCCCCTCAGCCATCGCCGACCCGTTCGATGTCAGCGCCCACGGCCGAGAGCTTTTCTTCCAGCCGTTCATAGCCACGATCCAGATGATAGACGCGGTTCACCTGGGTTTCGCCCTGGGCGGCAAGCCCGGCGAGAATCAAGCTCATCGATGCGCGCAGGTCGGTCGCCATCACCGGCGCGCCGACCAGGCCCGACACACCGCGCACGACAGCAGTGCGGCCGTTGACGGCGATGTCAGCCCCCATGCGCGCCAGTTCGGGCACATGCATGTAGCGATTTTCGAAGATCGTTTCCGTCAGGACCGAAGCGCCGTCCGCCAGCGTCAGCATCGCCATGAACTGCGCCTGCATGTCGGTCGGGAAAGCCGGGAACGGGGCGGTCGATACGGTCAGCGGGCGCAGCTTGCCGTCGGACGACACGCGGATGCCGTCGCGATGGACATCGACCTGGACGCCCGCGTCGCGCAGCGCGGCAAGGATGGCGTGCATGTCGTCAGCATTCGCGCCGATCAGGTCGAGCGAGCCGCCGGTGATCGCCGCGGCGCAGGCATAGCTGCCCGCTTCGATCCGGTCGGGCATGACGCTGTAGGTCGCGCCGTGCAGCCGGTCACGGCCATGGATCACCAGCTTGTCGCTGCCAATCCCCTCTATGTCCGCGCCCATGGCGACCAACAGGTTGCACAGATCGACGATTTCCGGTTCCCGCGCCGCATTTTCGAGCGTGCAGGTGCCGGTCGCCAGCACCGCGGCCATGACCGCATTTTCAGTCGCTCCGACCGAAACGACCGGAAAGGTATAGATGCCGCCCGGCAGGCCGCCATCGGGCGCGCTGGCGCGGACATAGCCGGCGGCAAGGTCGATCTTCGCACCAAAGGCCTCCAGCGCCTTGAGATGCAGGTCGATCGGACGGTTGCCGATGGCGCAGCCGCCCGGCAACGACACCCGCGCTTCTCCGGCGCGGGCGAGCAGCGGCCCCAGCACCAGGATCGACGCACGCATCTTGCGCACAATGTCATAGGGCGCTTCGGTCGAAGTGACGCGACCAGCGCGCATCGTCATGACGCGGCCGAAATCCTCCGGCCTTGCCCCCTCGACCATGGTCGACACGCCAAGCTGGTTGAGCAGATGGCCGAAGCTATCGACATCGGCGAGGCGCGGCAGGTTGCGCAGCGTCACCGGCTCGTCGGTCAGCAGGGCACAGGGCAGCAGCGTCAACGCCGCATTCTTGGCGCCGGAAATGGGAAGGCGGCCGTTCAACGCGTTGCCGCCGCGGATATCAATGCGGTCCATCGCTCAGGGTTAATAGCGGCAAACGCGCCGCGCGCAAGGCGGCTGAACCGGCGTCGTGCAGGCGGGCCGATGCGGTGGAAACATTATTGCAATACAGGCTGCCGAATTGATCGAGGTTAGTGCACGAGGATAAAATGCAGCCAAAAAGCGCTTCAGGCGTTTTGCCATCGTAACGACAATTCTGATCAGAAGGTGATCTGGTGGCAACAAGCTGTTTCGCGGAACAACTGACACGCCATGTGCCGTTGTCCGACGCGGAAAAGGCGGCATTGGCAAGGCTGGAAGAAAATCCCCGCAAGGTAAAGCGCGGTGGGATGATCCAGCGCGTCAACGAGACCATAACCGAACTATTCGTGCTGCGCGAAGGACGGGTGATGAGTTTTGTCATCCTGCCGGACGGTAGTCGGCAGATATTGCGCGTCTATTTTCCCGGCGACTTCATCGGATCGGCCAGCACCATCTACAACCGGGCGCCCGAATCACTGGTAGCGCTGTCGGACGCGGTGGTCTGCCCGTTCGACAAACATGCGCTGCGTCGCCTGCTGGATGAATATCCGCGCGTGGCGGCGCTGCTGTTCCTGTTGTCCAACGCGGAGAGGGTATCGATGACCGACCGGCTCGCATCGCTGGGCCGGACGTCGGCCAAGGCGCGCGTGGCGGCCTTCCTGCTCGACATGTTCGACCGGATACGCGTCACTGACGACCAGATCAGCAACAGTTTCGAACTGAAGCTGACGCAGGAGGAAATCGGCGATTCCGTCGGACTGACATCCGTCCATGTCAACCGGATGATCCGGCAGATGGAGCAGGAGGGGCTGATCAGCCGCTCCAATGGTCGCGTGACCCTGCTGGATCTGGCGCGGCTGGAGGATATCGGCCATTATACCAATCGGCTCAAGGACATGAACCTCGACTGGTTGCCCGTGAGCTGACGATCTGCCGGGCGATATGGGAGCGCGGCACGCACGGCGATCACGCCAGCAGCTCGACGTCCCAATAAAGCCAGTCATGCCAGCTTTCGTGCAGATAGCCCGGCGGGAAGGCGCGGCCATGTTCCTGCAACTGCCAGCTGGTCGGGCGGATCGGCTGCACATGCAGCTGCATATGCGCTTCCTTCGGCGTGCGCCCGCCCTTTTTGAGGTTGCAGGGCGAACAGGCGGTGGCGACATTTTCCCAGGTCGTGCGTCCGCCCGCGCGGCGCGGCACGACATGGTCGAACGTCAGGTCGCTGGTCGCGCCGCAATATTGGCAGGCGAACTTGTCGCGCAGGAACAGGTTGAAGCGGGTGAAGGCGGGATGTTCGGACGGCTTCACATATTGTTTGAGCGCGATGACCGAGGGAATCTTCATCTGAAGACTGGGACTATGGACTTCTCGCTCATAGCTGGCGATGATGTCCACCCGCTCCAAAAAAACCGCCTTGATGGCGGTTTGCCAGGGCCATAGGCTCAGGGGATAATAGCTGAGTGGCGTATAGTCCGCATTCAGAACAAGCGCCGGACAGTTTTCCGGGTGTCGTATCAGGTCGGGATGGTACATAGAAAAGCTTCTACCCCCTTGCCGACGCCGCTGATCCACCAGCAACGTGACATCCGTATGACAGCATTAACGAATATCTTTCGTCAAGGGCCTGTATGACTCAGCCCGTCGCACCACTGCATATGGTGACCCGCTTTGCGCCAAGCCCGACCGGTCGTTTGCATGTCGGCCATGGCTGGTCCGCGCTGCTGGCGCTGGACATGGCGCGGGCGAGCGGCGGCGCGCTGCGCCTGCGGATCGAGGACATAGACGGCACGCGCAGCCGGCCCGAACATGTCGCCGGGATCATCGAGGATCTGCGCTGGCTGGGCGTGGCGTGGGATGGCGAGATCATGTTACAGTCGCAGCGGCTGGCCGCGTATGACGCGGCGCTGGAACGGCTGCGGGGCCAAGGGCTGCTATACCCCTGTTTCTGCACCCGCGCCGACATCCAGGCGAGCCTGACCGCGCCGCATGGACCCGAAGGGCCGCTCTATCCGGGCACATGCCGCACCCTGAACGCGGGCGAACGGGCACGGCGGATCGCGGCGGGCGAAGCCCATGCCTGGCGGATCGACATGGCCCGCGCGGTCGAACGGGCGGGGGAATTGCGCTGGTCGGCGCTGCCCTTCCCACCCGTCCCCGACGCATCAGGCCAGATGGTGGATGCAGCGCCGCTGGCCCATGGCGATGTCGTGCTGGCGCGCAAGGATGCGCCGGCAAGCTATCATCTGTCCTGCACGCTGGACGATGCCGCCATGGGCGTAACCCATGTGCTGCGCGGTGACGATCTGCGCGGTGCGACCGATGTTCACCGGCTGCTCCAGGCACTGCTCGACCTGCCCTCCCCCACCTATCTCCATCATCCCCTGCTGGTCGATGCCGAGGGGAAAAGACTGGCCAAGCGCAGCGGGTCCATCGCCATCGCCGACCTGCGCGCGGCCGGAACCGCGCCGGGCGTATTGGCCGACGCGCTGCGAGCAGGGCGCTTTCCGGTTGGCATCGGCTTCGCGAGCGCCTAGCATCACCTCATGAACACCATCCTCGTCATCGCCCTGATCCTGGCCATGATCGCGACGCTGGTCACGCTGGTCCGCGGCATTATCGCTTTCCTCCAGACGACCAAGGAAGATCTGAACGCGCCCGAGGGGAGCGGCCCCAGCCCCGCCCGCCTGAAGCAGAACAAGATGATGATGAACCGCATCCTGTTCCAGGCGGCGGCAATCATCATCGTCGCCATCCTGCTGATGATGAAGGGCCATGGCTGAGCGCGGAAGGGGCTGACCCGATGGTCAAGCTGAACAAAATCTACACCCGCACGGGCGACGCGGGCACGACCGGACTGGTCGATGGATCGCGCCTGCCCAAGCACGCGCCGCGGATGCAGGCGGTGGGCGATGTGGACGAGGCGAACAGCGCCATCGGTCTGGCCGTCATCGCCATGGGCGCGCGCCCCGAAACGCGCTGGCTGACCGTCATCCAGAATGATCTGTTCGACCTGGGGGCGGATCTGGCCACGCCCATCCCCAAAGGAGCGGACGAACCCTGGGCTCTGCGCATCGTCGCGACGCAGGTGCAGCGGCTGGAGGAAGAAATCGACATGATGAATGCCGATCTCGCCCCGCTCGACAGCTTCATCCTGCCGGGCGGATCGGCCGCCGCCGCCGCCGTCCACCTGGCCCGTGCGATCACGCGCCGGGCCGAACGCAGCGCCACCGCCGCTGCGGCCGAGGTCGCGCTCAATCCGCACGCGCTCGCCTATCTCAATCGCCTGTCCGATCTGTTGTTCGTGCTGGCGCGGCGGCTGAACGACAATGGCGCGGGCGACGTCAAATGGGTGCCGGGCGCTTCGCGCTGACGCCAAAGGCGCTGCGCCGCCGGACTCAGGTGCGGCACGGCCTGGCCTGAAGGCGTGTGTTAACCCTGTTTCTTCAACCGTCGTTTAGGCGCACCCCCGATTCTTGCGCGACGTGAAAAACGGGATCGCCATGCATTTTTACCTCGCCACTTCTTTCATCTTTCCGCGTTCGCTGCGCCTCCGCCTGTTCGCCATCTGTTTCGTCGCCACCCATTTGCCGCTGCTTTGCTATATCGGCTGGGGCGCCGCGACGGGGCGGCTGGCCCTGGGGGAGGTCGTCGCACTGACGTTGGCGACGATGGTGGGCATGGCCCTGGCGCTCCACGGGATCGGCGCCCTGCTGGCCCCGATCCAGGCGCTGGCCGAAACGTTCGACACGAAAGCTGGCGACGGGACGTCGTTGCCGCGCGTGGGCGACGTCATCCAGACACTTTATGCCGGAGTGCACAGGGCCGCCACCGTCACACAGGCGCAGATCGACGAGCTGGCGATCGCCGCGCAGGAAGACCCGCTGACCGGGCTGGCCAACCGGCGCGGCTTCCTGGCGCATATCGCAGCGCTGCCCAGTGCGCAACGCAAGGGCTGCGTCGCGTTGGTCGACATCGATTTCTTCAAGCAGGTCAATGATATGCTGGGTCATGACGAAGGCGATCGGGTGCTGGCCGCCTTTGCCGACCGGCTGGCGGGCCAGGTCCGCCGCGCCGACATGGTGGCGCGATGGGGCGGCGAGGAATTCGCCATCTTCTTCCGCAACGGGCTGGAGGATGAAGCGAGTTGGGCGCTGGCGCGGCTCGCCGAGCAGATGCGCCATGAACCGATCGGCCGGGTCAACGGCCGTGTCATCAGCTTTTCCGCCGGTCTCAGCCGCTGGCAGGGCGGGCCGGTCGAGGAAGCGTTGACGGCGGCCGACCGCGCGCTCTATGACGCCAAGCAGGCCGGTCGCGATCGCATCTGCCGCGCCGGCGGAGCGCTTCCCGCCCCCTGCCCTTAAGGGCAAGGGAACCCTTCGCGGCCTTTATGCGCTTCTTTGTCAAGGAGCGGCGCAAGCATATCGGAAGGGGCATGAATGGCCAGACGCTGGAGCGATGCCCGTCAGAATGATCTGGCGACCTGCTACCGGGACGTAAGGGGCGTGACCCAGGCGATCGCAGCACCGCTGTCGGACGCGGACGCCACTGTCCAGTCGATGATCGACGCCTCCCCCGCCAAATGGCATCTGGCCCATGTCACCTGGTTTTTCGAAACGTTCGTGCTGCGCGATCATGTGCCGGACTATCGGCCGTTCGATCCGCGCTACGCCTATCTGTTCAACAGCTATTATGAAGCCGAAGGCCCCCGCCACGCGCGGCCGATGCGGGGGATGCTGACGCGCCCGGCGCTGAGCGACATCATGGCCTATCGCGCCCATGTCGACGCCGCGCTGGTCGAAGCGCTGCCCATGCTGCCGCCCGCCGCCTGCGCGCTGGTGACGTTGGGCCTGCATCACGAACAACAGCATCAGGAACTGATGCTGACCGATCTGCTCCATCTCTTCTCGCTCAACCCGCTGGAGCCGGCCCTGTTCGAACCGCGCAGCGCCAGCCCGATCGACCTGCCGGGGCCGCTTCACTGGATCGAGGGGCGCGAAGGGCTGACCGAGATGGGCGACGACGGGCAAGGCGGCTTCGCGTTCGATTGCGAAGGACCGCGCCACCGGGCGTTGCTGCACCCCCATGTGCTGGCGCACCGACCCATCACCAATGGGGAATGGATCACCTTCATCGAGGATGGCGGTTATCATACGCCCGCCCATTGGCTGTCCGATGGCTGGGCCTGGGTGCGGGCGGAAGAGGTGGAGGCCCCGCTCTACTGGAAACGGGCCGAACAGGGCTGGACCCGGTTCGGCCTGGACGGCCGCCAGCCGGTCAACCCCGCCGCGCCGGTCTGCCATATCAGCCTGTATGAAGCGGACGCCTATGCCAGTTGGGCCGGCGCCCGGCTGCCGACCGAAGCGGAATGGGAGAGCGCCGCGCAGAATATCGCGCCGGGCGGCGGCAACCTGTTCGACGGATCGACCTGCCCCCGCCCCCGCGCCGCCCCCGACACCGAGGCGCTGACGCAGATGTTCGGCGATGTGTGGGAATGGACCGGCAGCGCCTACCGCCCCCATCCCGGCTTTCGCGCCGCGGCGGGCGCGGTTGGCGAATATAATGGCAAGTTCATGTCCGGGCAATTCGTCCTGAAGGGCGGCAGCTGCGCCACCCCGCGCGGACATGTTCGGGCGAGCTACCGCAACTTCTTTTACCCCCATCAACGCTGGCAGTTCACCGGACTGCGGCTGGCCAAGGATCTGTAAGGATGCTGCTGACCGACGACGCCCCTGCTTCCGCGCGCATGATCGACCCGGCTTTTCGCCGCGCCATATTGGACGGGCTGTCGCGCAGCCCCAAGGCGACGCCGCCGACCTGGTTCTATGACCGGCGCGGGTCGGAACTGTTCGAACAAATCACCGACCTGCCCGAATATTATCCGACGCGAACCGAAACCGCGCTGCTGAAGGCCCACGGCGCCGAATTCGCCGAGGCCGTGGGCGCCGGGCGAGCGGTGGTGGAATTTGGCGCGGGCAGCGCGCGCAAGACCCCGCACCTGCTGCGCGCGATCCGGCCCGCCGCCTATGTGCCGATCGACATCAGCGGCGATTTCCTGCGCGCGAGCAGCGCGGATCTGGCCAGCAGCTTTCCCGACCTGCCGGTGCTGCCGGTGGTGGGTGATTTCAACCAGCCGCTAAACCTGCCCGCGGCGATCGACGGGCTTCCCCGGCTCGGCTTCTTTCCAGGATCGACCATCGGCAATATGGAACCCGATGCGGCGGTCGATCTGCTGCGCGCGATGCGCCGGCTGCTGGGCAAGGACGCGATGCTGCTGATCGGCATGGACCGGATCAAGGACCGCGACCGGATGGTCGCCGCCTATGACGATGCGCAGGGTGTGACGGCCGCGTTCAACCTGAACCTTGTCGAACGGATCAATCGCGAGCTGGAAGGCGACCTGCCGATCGACGGCTTTGCCCATCGCGCGATCTGGAATGACGAGAAGGCGCGGATCGAAATGCATCTGGAAGCGGTGCGGCCGCTGCATTTCCACGTCGCGGGCGAAAGTTTCAGCATGGCGGCTGGGGAAACCATCCATACCGAGAGCAGCCATAAATATGGTGAGCGTGACGAACGGCTGCTGCTGCGCGCGGGCGGTTGGGAGCCGGTGCGCGACTGGACCGATGCGGATGCACCCTTTGCCCTGGTGCTGGCCAAGGCGGATTAGGCGGTGGCCAGGAGCAGGTCGCGCAGGTCCGTGAGGCTGGGCAGCACCTGCGCGCAGGCGAGCGTCAATTCTTCGGTCGGCGGCAACAGGTCGGGGACCATGACCGTGGCGATGCCGGCCGCCGTGGCGGAGCGGACGCCCGCATGGCTGTCTTCGACCGCGACGACCTGCGCGGGGTCGACGCCAAGGCGCCGGGCCGCCAGCAGATAGGGTTCGGGATGCGGTTTGGGCCGCACCACGTCGCTGCGGGTCACGATCACCTCGAAATGATGGAGCAGGCCGCTACGTTCCAGCCGCTGCTGGGCGAAAGGCGCGGCGGTGGAGGTGGCGAGCGCCATGGGGATGCCGCTTTGCGCCAGATGCTCCAGCAACAGCGTCGCGCCCGGACGAAGCGGGATGCCGGCGTCCGCCGCCGCCTCGAACAGCGCGTCGCTGTCGGCATAGAATTGCGCCAGCGGAAAGTCCGGGCCGAGCCGCGCGGCGAGCATCCGTTCATTTTCGTCGCGATGAATGCCGACCATCGAAAGGAGCAGTTCGTCCGACAGGGGCCAGCCCAGCGCCAGTCCGGTTTCGGCAAAGGCCCGGCGATGCGCAGCCTCCGTGTCGATCAGCGTGCCGTCCATGTCGAAGATGACGGCCTGGATGGGATCGGGCAGGACGGCGCCTGCCGATGACGGAGCGGAAAAGGGTCGGGAAGCCATGGACCGGATATAGGCATCGCTGATTGCGATACCATTGCAAAAGGCGACGCGGCGATTGCGCCGGCGCGATGCCCGGTCGGTCTATTCGGTCACCCTGGCCGACCACGTCCTGATCCAGTGCCAGGCGCCGCGACATTCCCCCATGCTGGTCGCATCCGTCAGCCGGAAGCGCGCGCCGTCCCAGACATAGGTTTCGCTGCCGCCACAATCGCCGATGCCGCGCCCCTTGGCGAAGCTCGACAATTCAGACTTTTCCGCGATCCACCCGACATTGACCAGCATCGGCTTGGCTTCTTCCTCGCTCCAGCCGGGCTTATAGTCGAAGTCGGCGAAGTGGAAGGCGCGGCGACCTGCAATGCCGGTCGCGATCACGGGGACGGTCGTGAAATTATAGGCGCCGCTGCCACAGGGGACGAGGACCAGCACTTCATTTTTGGACAGCCGGTGCAGTTCGGGCGGCTGCGCGTCGCGCATTTCATCCGTGCAGCCGGTGAATTTGCCCAATGCAGTCAATTCCTCACGCCAAAGCGTAACTGGCGCAGGTCCACCGGGAATGAGTGCCCGCTTGACGACGGGCGCGGCGGGCGCAGGGCGCACCGCCAGCGGCCCGATCGGTCCGGTCGCCACCAGCGCCGTGCTGGTGCCGGCCCGCGCTTGCCGCGCGTCCATGTAACGCAGCGCCGCGCCCGATCCGGCCAGCGAGGGTCGGCCGAGCAGGCGCGTGCCGGAGCGCACTTCCATCTGGCGGCCACGCGCCATGGCGATGGCGAGCGCCGCGGCCTGCGGCCCGCGCACCGTGGCGTCACCGTCACGGCTCTGGGCGGTCGCGACCTTGCGCCCGTCGATATGGAAGCTGACCGCTCCGCCACCCTTGGCTTCGCGGCTGACCCACACTTCCGTCGGCGCGTCCGGCCCTGCCTCGCGCACGACGCCGACCATCAGCGGATTGTCTGGCCACGCGCCGCCATCGGGCAGCAAGGACACGGCCTCACACCGGTTGCGATTGTCGCAGCCGATCGCCCAGTCGCGATAGGTTTCCAATGCGCCGGGCTTGGGCGCCTGTGCAGCGCCCATGCCCGTCCAGCCCATGGCCGCCAGCGCGGCCAGCAGATAAGTCTTTGCCCCCATTGGTTAACCATAACCGATTTGGCGGCCCAAGGGTAGAGTCCCGTTACGCTATCGTCCCGATCCGGGTCAGAGGCTGAGCATGAACCCGGCCAGCGCGGCGCTCATCAGGTTGGCGAGGCTGCCCGCGACCAGCGCCTTGAGCCCCAGCTTCGCGATCATCGGCCGCTGATTGGGGGCCAGATTGCCGGTGACGGCCATCTGGATCGCAATCGAACTGAAATTGGCGAAGCCGCACAGCGCAAAGGTGACGATGGCGATGGTCGTGGGCGACAGCGCGCCCTGCACCTGGCCCAAATTGATATAGGCGACGAATTCGTTGAGCACGACTTTGGTGCCGAACAGGCCGCCGGCCACCTGCGCTTCCTGCCAGGGGATGTTGAGCAGATACATGACCGGTGAAAAAACATAGCCGAGCAGCATCTGGAAGCTGAGATCAGGATAGCCGAACAGGGCGCCGATGCCGCCGAGAATGCCGTTGGCAAGCGCCACCAGCGCGACGAAGGCCAACACCATCGCACCAACCGCGACAGCGAGTTTGACACCTGTCTGCGCACCCTGGGCGGCGGCCATGATGATATTGGCGGGCCGTTCCTCGTCATGGGTGGCGGGCGGCATCGGTTCGCCCGGCGTCCCTTCGGGCAGCAGCGCGGCGGGGCCGGCGCCGCTGATCCGGGTTTCGGGCAGATGCAGTCCGGGACGATCGCCCAGCGCCAGTTCCGGTTCCCGCTCCGGTTCGTCCGGCATGATGATCTTGGCCATCAGCAGGCCGCCGGGCGCCGCCATGAAACTGGCCGCCAGCAGATAGTCGATCTGGATCCCCATCGAGGCATAGGCGGCCAGGATGGTGCCGGCGACGCCCGCCATGCCGCTGGTCATCACGGCAAAGAGCTGCGTCGGGGTAAGACCCGCCAGATAGGGACGAATGACAAGCGGGCTTTCGCTCTGTCCCACGAAGATATTGGCGGCCGCGCACAGGCTTTCCACTTTGGACACGCCCGTCACCTTCTCGATCCCGCCGCCGACCCAGCGGACGATGAACTGCATGATGCCCAGATAATAGAGGATCGACACCAGGCTGGCGAAGAAGATGATGACCGGCAGCGCCGCGATCGCGAAGCTGGCGCCCCCTATTTCGGGGCGGGCGAGCGGGCCGAAGATGAAGTCCGTGCCCGCCTGGGCATAGCCCAGCAGGTTGGACACGCCCCTGGACATGCCGGCGATGATGGCGCGACCGGCCGGGACATACAGCACCAGCATCGCAATGCCCGCCTGCAACAGGAAGGCCGCGCCCACCACGCGCGGGCGGATGGCGCGGCGGTTGGAGGACAGGGCGAAGGCGATGGCGAGAATGAGGACGATGCCGGCAAGGCCGATGAGAAGATGCATGAAGCGCTTTCGCGGGAGGAGGGCAAACGAGGGGACTATATGGACCACGCCAGCCCGAGGCCAGCCCTTTGGCGCGCTACAAAGCCGCTACATTGGGCAATCGGCCGGAGACATGGCGCCCCTACCCCATGCAGGAGGGTTCGACGAACAAGATGAGAGGCAAGGGTAGATGATCGAGGACGACACCGCGCACGACCACGGGTTGATCCATGACCTGGAACGGATGCGCGCTTTGGCGCGCGAGGAGATCGGGCGGCGGCGCACCTTGCGCCTGCTCTTTTCGGCGAGCGGCGCCGCGCTGATCGGCGCGTGCGGCGGGTCGGGTTCTTCAAGCGGGTCGACGGCGACGGCGACACCCACCCCGACGCCAACTCCGACACCGACGCCGACACCGACGCCGACACCCACCCCAACCGGCACCTGCGTCACCGACCCGGAGGAAACCAACGGCCCCTATCCGGCCGACGGCTCCAACAGCAGCAACGGCAGCCTGATCAATGTGCTGGACGACAGCGGCATCCAGCGCAGCGACATCCGGTCAAGCTTCGGATCGTCGAGCGGCGCCGCGCAGGGCGTGACGACGAGCCTGACCATCACCGTGGTGGACGTGAACAGCGGGTGCGCCGTGCTGGAAGGCTATGCCGTCTATATCTGGCACTGCACCAATGACGGGCTTTATTCGCTCTATACGGTGCCGGGCGAAAATTATCTGCGCGGCGTGGGCGTGACGGACGCCAATGGGCAAGTTACCTTCACCAGCATTTTCCCCGGCTGCTATGACGGGCGTTATCCGCACATCCATTTTGAGGTCTATCCCAGCCTGGCGCGGGCCACGAGCTACAGCAACCGCCTGCTCTGTTCGCAGTTCGCGATGCCGTCGGCCGCCTGCGACATCGTCTACGCCACCAGCGGCTATGAGAGCAGCAAGAGTAATTTCGCCAAGATTTCGACCAGCAGCGACAATGTCTTTGGCGACAACACATCCGCGCAGGTGACGGCGATGACGCCGGTCATGACCGGCGACACGACCAACGGCTTCACCGGCACCGTGACGGTCGGGCTCGCAATCTGACGGGACCGATGCGGATGATTTTGCAGGGAGACCCGATCACCGATATGCTGGCCCCCAGGATGGACGGTTCACGCATTTTGGTCGTCGACGACGATGAGGAGATTCGGACCTTGCTGTCCGATTTCCTGGAACAACATGGCTTTGCCGTGACCGCCGTGGCCGACGGCGCGTCGATGGACCGGGCGATCGCCACCCAGGCGTTCGACATCGCCGTGCTGGACGTGATGATGCCGGGCGAGGACGGGCTGTCGATCCTGCGGCGGCTGGCGGCGCGCGGCGGATTGCCGATCATCATGCTGTCGGCCATCGGCAGCGACATCGACCGGATCGTCGGGCTGGAAATGGGCGCGGAGGATTATCTGCCCAAGCCCTGCAACCCGCGCGAATTGCTGGCGCGCATCCGCACGGTGCTGCGCCGGCATCGACGGCAGGAGGCCGAGACGCCCGATCCCGCCGGCAGGAAGCTGCGCTTTGCGGGATGGCAGATCGACATGGGCGCGCGCCTGCTGATCGATCCCGACAATGTCCTGGTGACGCTGACCGATGGCGAGTTCCGCCTGCTGCGCGCCTTCGTCGAACGTCCGCGCCGGGTGCTGAGTCGTGACCAGTTGCTCGATTATTCGGCCGGCAGCGAGACCGAAAGCTATGACCGGGCGATCGACGTGCAGGTGAGCCGCCTGCGCCGCAAGCTGGAGCGCGGCGCGCGGCGGGAGGGAACCGACGAACTGGTCCGCACCGTCCGCAACGAAGGCTATATGTTCACCGCCGAGGTGCGCCCGGCGTGAGCACACACTTGGACCGGGTCAACCCGTCGATCCTGACCCGCATCGTCGCGCTGGTGGCCGCGACGATGCTGCTGGCGCTGGCGGCGATGATGCTGGTCGCCTTTCGCGGCCCCCCGCCCCATGCCCGGCCGATGTTCCTGACCGAAGCGGCGCAACTGCTGCGCGGCGGCAGCGCCAGCGACGCACCGGGTTCGGCCTGGAGCGTCACGCGCTACCGGTCCGACCGCGCGCCCCCGCCCGAACCGGATCAGGAGGCGGATGCACAGGCGGCGGCGCAGATCGCCAGCTTGCTGGGCCTGCCCGCCGCCGACATCCGCCTGCTGCGTGAGCGGCCGCCGGTGGCGATGCGCGACCCGGCCATCCGGGCCGGGGAGGAGCGGGGGCGAATGCTGCATCGAGCCTTCGTGCTGGCGCGACGCGACAAGGGCGGCTGGGCCATCGTCCAGGCCTGGCAGGGCGCGAATCTGCGATGGTATGCGATCACCCTGTCGCTGATGGCCGGCATCTTCATCCTGCTGCTGCTGCCCGCTTACTGGGTGGCGCGGCGCATCACCCAGCCGATCCGGCGACTGGCCGAGGGCGCGGCGACCGAACGGCCCGAGCGTGGCCGGCCGCTACCGCTGACCGGCCCGCCCGAGGTGCGGGCCGTTGGCGCCGCCTATAATCATATGCGCGCGCGGATCGCGGACTATCTGGGCGAGCGCACCGCGATGCTGGTGGCGATCGCGCATGACCTGCGCACGCCGATGACGCGCCTGTCCTTTCGCCTGGAACAATTGCCCGACGGACCCAGGGCGAAGGCCCAGGCCGATGTCGAGGAAATGCGGGCGATGGTCACGACCCTGCTCGACTTCATGCGCGAGGGTAGCGAGACGATGACGCGGGTGCGGATCGACCTGTCGGCGATCGTCGAGACACTGGCCGACGACCTGGCGGACATGGGGCAGGATGTAACGGTCACGCGCAGCGCCCGCGCGGTCGTTTCGGGCGATGTCGTGGCGCTGCGGCGCTGCATCGGCAATCTGGTGGACAATGCGGTGCGCTATGGCGGATCGGCGCAGATCGCGCTGGATGTCGCGGGCCGGCGCGCCATCGTCATGGTCGAGGATGCCGGGCCGGGCGTGCCCGAAACGACGATCGAGCGGCTATGCGAGCCCTTTTACCGCGGGGAGGCATCGCGAAACCGGGAAACGGGGGGCGTCGGGCTGGGCCTGTCGATCGCCAGGACGATCGCGGACAACCATGGCGGCCGGCTGGCCTTCGCCAATCGCGCGGAGGGCGGCCTGCGCGCCAGCCTGACCTTGCCGCTGGTCGATTGAACCGTCAGCACCCGCCATTCCCTTCTTCCGTGCCGAAGGCGAGCGAAAGCCAGGAGACCATCGCGTCCATCGCCAGCGGGGTGAGGCGCATGACGCGCCGCCGCCGACTATTGTGGGACAATTGATGTTCGACCAGCAGGCCGCGCCGTTCCATCACGCCGACCTGGCCCAGGACCAGGTTCATCGAGAGGCGTGAGGTTTCGCTGAGTTGTTCCAGCGTCACGATCCGTTCCTCCAGTTCCGCCTGGAACAACAGCAGCAACATGTCCCAGGCCGGATCGGCGAACAGGTTATGGCCGAAGATCATCGATCGGGCGCGACGCGCCTCGACATAACGGCCGAGCATCGCGAGCCCGTCGCCATCCTGTCCTTCCAGGACGGGGGGCTCTTCCTGCAAGGCGTGGAAACTGGTGAGGCAGCGTTGCAGCGCCACCACCAGATCGACCGCCTCCTGGCTGGGCAAGGCGCGTTCAGGCGAGATATGCACGGTCATGACGGGATTTCCGGTCGAGTTCGATGCCGACGATGGTGAAGAGCAGCAGGGGAATGACCCAGACGGTGCTGAGCCCCGCATAGATGCGGTCGGTAAATGCCGGCAGCAACAGAGTCACGATATGGGTCAGGACGGTCAGAAGCTGGCTGGCGGCCGCCCATATTGGCCAGTAGCTGGTGCTGCGCAGCATCAGCCAGATGAGGCCACACAGCAGCAGCAGATCGACGATCGCCAGCCAGAACTGGGTGACGTGCCATGATCCCGCCAGTTGCGCGGGAATGGTCAACAGCACGCTGAGCACAAAGATGATGACGAACCATCGCCCTTCCCTGCCACCGAACGCCACCGCAAACAGGCAGGCCATCAGCGTCAGGAGCCAGAAGGAAGCCGCTAGCATCCGAATCTCCGTTTGTGAGAGGGGTCAAACATCGGGTCGAACGCCAGCGACTTCCCACCTGGTCAGGCGACCAGGGCCAGGTGACGCGCGGTTTCACGCTCTTCCAGTTCCAGGCCGATCGGGCAACCAACCGACGTGACGGGAATGGCGCTATGTTCAAGACAGCGGGTCAACAATGCGGTGGCGCGGATCATGTCGCTGCGGCCTTCGATGATCTTGGTCGCGCTGTCGTGAATTTGCTTCAGGATGCGCTGGCTTTCACTGGCGGTGAGGCCCGAGTCCTGCGACGCGGTAAGGAAGGCGGTGGTCAGTTGCGCGGCATCGACGAGCGCATTGTCCAGCGTAGCGAAGGCCTGGCGGGTCTGGTCGGCGACGGCCTGGGTCTTGACGGGATCGAGGTTGAGCACAAATCTTCTCCTTCGCACGGGCGCCGTTGCAGGCGGTGCGTTGTCAGCGTGGCAATCTGGGAAAAATCAGGCCAGAACCCGGAAAGCTCCGGCGAGCAGCAGAAGCAGCGTGACGACACCGACGCCGGTCAGGACGGCTGCCCGGATCATCGCCAATATGCGGCCATCGATACTCAGTTCATTGGTCGATCCTCCTAGCGGCGGGCCGAAGGCGAGGATGCGGCGCAGGAGCGATCTATGCTCCCTCGGTTCATCCGGCCTGTCCGGCTGATCAAGGAATGACGCAGGTTCGGCATCGGAGGCAAGCGGCTCCGGTTGATATATCAATGGCTGATATGTGTCACTTTGGAGCGGCTGCGCGCCGCTCGAAACAAAGATCCGCGCAGCCTCCTTGCGGGAGGGCACGCCGAATTTGCGCAGGGTGGTGCGGACGCGCTGATCGACCGTGTGCTCCGAGATATGGAGCTGGCGCGCGATTTCCTTGGAATTGAAGCCCTGGGCGACCAGCCGCAGGCACTGCTTTTCCCCCTCGCTCAAGGCCGGAAGGGTATCCGCCACTCCGTCATTCCTCCTGCGTGAACCTCTGTCGATGAACGAACGAGGATCGCCCGGTCATCCAGCCACGCACGCTGCTTGCCGAACCACCCGTTACGATTCGGTTCGCGCCAGCGCATGAAGATGACATGATATGCCAAGGAAGGGCAATGCGGCGGGAGGCGGCGGCTGCCCCGACTCGTTGCGCGGGGTGGCGCGAAGACAGCCCGTCCGCCTGCGCCGCCGCCTAACTGAAGATGTCGCCGACGTCCGCGGCCCCGGCCTTGGGATCGGGACCATAACGATTTTCGCCCTTCGTGCCCTCCAGGAACATGAAGACCAGTACGATCAGGCCGCCGACATAGGGAATGAAGTTGAGCAGCACGAACCAGCCGCTCTTGTCCTGATCGTGGAAGCGGCGGACCTGAACGGCAAAAGAGGGAATGATGAGCGCGAGCACCAGCAGGCCGAGCAGGATCATGAACAGCGAAGCGCCGCCGCCCGATGCCGTGCCCGCGGGAAAACCACCCAGGAGGACGCCGACGATGCCGAGCGCGGCCGCCGCCAGCATATAGCCCAAGAAGAACATCCAATATTCCTTACGGCGTGAGCGCCCGGAAAAATCGGCGTACCGCTTTAGCGGCATGAACATATATTCCATCTGCTTTACTCCCCCGTTGTGGAACGGGCAGGATATGGCAGCGGATTGCGTCTGTCCCGCGAAAACGTCGGGTTCAGTCCTGTGGCGGTTCGGCCTGTTTCGCCCCGTCCTGTTTCGCGCCGTCCTGCTTGGCGCCGTCCTGTTTAGCCTTGTGCGCGGCGAGGAGCGCGTCGATTTCGACGATGCGCAGACGTTGGGGGGTGTCCCTGGCCAATCCCTTGAGGCGGCATTCGGCCCAAAGGGCGCGGCGTTCCGACGTGAGCGCCTTGGCATAGAGATCGGCCATATCGGCGGCTCCTTTATAAAGAAAAGGGCGAGAGCGCCACGGCGCCCCTGCCCCTCCACCAGCCTTCGGCTGGTTCCCCTCCCCAAGCAAGCCTGGGGAGGAAGAAATGCATTACGCCGCCTTGGAACGGCTCATGCGCTTGCGCTCGTTCGGGTCGAGATAGCGCTTGCGCAGACGAATGGTCTTGGGCGTCACTTCGACCAGTTCGTCATCATCGATATAGGCGATGGCCTGTTCTAGCGTCATCTTCCACGGCGGGGTCAGGCGGACGGCGTCGTCCTTGCCGCTGGCGCGGAAGTTGGTCAGCGCCTTCGACTTCATCGGATTGACTTCCAGATCGTCAGGCTTGGCATTCTGGCCGATGATCATGCCTTCGTAGAGCGCTTCGCCCACGCCGACCATCAGGATGCCGCGCTCTTCGAGCGGGCCCAGCGCATAGGCATTGGCCTCGCCCGAACCGTTGGAGATCAGCACGCCATTCTTGCGGCCTTCGATATTGCCCTTATGCGGGCCATATTTTTCGAACAGGCGGTTCATGATGCCGGTGCCGCGCGTGTCGGACAGAAATTCGCCATGATAGCCGATCAGCCCGCGCGAGGGCGCGGAGAAGGTGATGCGGGTCTTGCCGCCGCCCGAGGGGCGCATGTCCGTCATCTCGGCCTTGCGGATGTTCATCTTCTCGACAACCGTGCCGGAAAATTCATCGTCCACGTCGATCATGACGGTTTCATAAGGCTCGGTCTTGTTGCCGTCCTCGTCGGTGCCGAACAGCACGCGCGGGCGGCTGATCGACAGTTCGAACCCTTCGCGGCGCATGGTTTCGATGAGCACGCCCAGCTGAAGTTCGCCGCGCCCGGCGACTTCGAAACTGTCCTTGTCGGCCGATTCCGTCACCTTGACGGCGACGTTCGATTCGGCTTCGCGGGCCAGACGGTCACGGATCATGCGGCTCGTCACCTTGGTGCCTTCACGGCCGGCCATCGGCGAATCATTGACGGCGAAACGCATCGACAGCGTCGGCGGATCGATCGGCTGGGCCTGGATCGGTTCGGTCACGGAGGTGTCGGCGATGGTGTTGGCCACGGTCGCGACCGCCAGACCAGCAAGCGAGATGATGTCGCCCGCCTGCGCTTCTTCGACCGGAACGCGCTCCAGTCCGTGGAACGCCATGATCTTCGACGCACGGCCGGTTTCGATCACCTTGCCGTCCATGTCGAGCGCGTGGATCGCCTGGTTCACCTTGACCTTGCCGCTGGTCACGCGGCCGGTGAGGATGCGGCCAAGGAAATTGTCGCGGTCGAGCAGGGTGACGAGGAAGGTGAAGGGCGCGTCCACGTCCAGCGCCGGCGGCGGGACATGGTCCACGATCTTCTGGAACAACGGGGTCAACGTGCCCGAACGCATGGTCGCATCTTCATTGGCGTAGCCGTTGCGGCCCGACGCATAGAGGACGGGGAAATCGAGCTGTTCGTCGGTCGCGTCGAGCGAGACGAAAAGGTCGAACACTTCGTCCAGCACTTCCTGGATACGCTCGTCGGGACGATCGACCTTGTTGACGACGACGATGGGCTTGAGACCGAGCGCCAGCGCCTTGCCGGTCACGAACTTGGTCTGCGGCATCGCGCCTTCGGACGAATCGACCAGCAGGACGACGCCGTCGACCATCGAGAGGATGCGTTCGACTTCACCGCCGAAGTCGGCGTGGCCAGGGGTATCGACGATGTTGATGCGGACGGGTTCGCCGCCTTCGGGCGTCCATTCGACGGAGGTCGGCTTCGCCAGGATGGTGATGCCGCGCTCTTTTTCGAGGTCGTTGCTGTCCATCGCGCGCTCTTCCACGCGCTGATTGTCGCGGAAGGTGCCGGACTGGCGGAAAAGCTGGTCAACAAGGGTCGTCTTGCCATGGTCGACGTGCGCGATAATGGCGATGTTACGCAGAGACATAATGTGCCTTCGGGATATGGGTCCCCCTGGCCAGCACAAGGCCGCGCAGGGGCTTCGGGCGCGCCCCTACAGGAAATGCCGCGTTGCGGCAAGGGCAGGCCGGAAGACATGGTTGATGTGACTTAATCACATGACACTCTTGCACGGGCGTATAACTGTCCTATGGAAGCGACACAGGATCGCCCACAAGAAAGGACATACCCTATGCGGCTGACCGCTTCCCTCGCCTTTGCATCGCTGTTCGCCCTGCCCGCCCCCGCGTTCGCCCAGAAGGACGCACCCGACGCCGCCAAGCAACATGCCGAGAAGATTGCCGACGATGTCGCCGCCAATTGGGCCAGCGCCCCGGTCGAGGAAGTCACCCAGAGCAGCAAGGGCACCGCGCGGGTGGACGGCAAGTCCATCCCCTATACCCAGACCGCCGGCACGCTCACCATTCGCGATGAAAAGGGCAAGCCGGTCGCGAGCATGTTCTACACCGCCTATACGGCGGCGGGGAAGAACCGCCCGGTTACCTTCTTCTATAATGGCGGTCCCGGTTCCGCGTCGCTGTGGCTGCGCATGGGCAGCTTCGCGCCCGAACATGTCCGCACCGGCAATCCCGAAGCGGTCAAGCCCGCCCCCTTCGACGTCGGTCCCAATAATGACAGCCTGATCGGCAGCACCGACATGGTGTTCCTCGATGCCGTCGGCGCGGGCTATTCGCGCCCGATCGGCGACGCCAAGCCATCCGATTTCTACGGCGTCGACCAGGATGTCGATGCCTTTGCCAAGGCGATCATCCGCTACACCACCAAGAATGGCCGCTGGGGCGACCCCAAATATATTTTCGGCGAAAGCTATGGCACGACCCGTTCGGGGGCGCTCGCCTATCAGCTGGAAGATCGCGGGCTGACGCTCAACGGCGTGGTGCTGTTGTCGTCGATCATGAATTACGGCATCCGCCAGTCGGGCTTCGACACCATCCATGTCGGCTATCTGCCCAGCTACGCCGCCACCGCCTGGTATCATAACAAAGTGCCCGGCGGCCGCCCCGCCAGCCTGGAGCAATTTGTCGAGGAAGCGCGCGTGTTCGCCAATGGTCCCTATGCCACCGCGCTGTTGAAGGGGCAGGACATCACCCCGGCCGAGACCGACCAGATCGCGCAGCAGATGAACCATTTCACCGGCCTGTCGGTCGATTATCTCAAGCGCGCGAACCTGCGCGTCAATCTGTCGCGATTCCGCAAGGAGTTGCTGCGCGACGAACATGAGACGCTCGGCCGCTTCGACAGCCGCTATACCGGGATCGACGCCGACACGGCGGGCGAGGAACCGGAATATGATCCGTCGAGCACTGGCATCACCGGCCTCTATGTCGGCAGTTTCCTGGACCAGGTGACGCGCAAGATCGGCTACAAGAACGACCTCAGCTATCGCCTGAGCGCGCGCGAGGGCGGCGATTTCAAATGGGACTGGAGCCACCAGCCACCCGAAGGCGGCAAGCAGAATGTCGCCGATGTGACCGCCGACCTGTCCGCCGCGATGCGCACCAACCCCCATCTGCGGGTGCTGTCCCTGAACGGCTGGTATGACATGGCCACACCCTTCTTTTCGACCGAGCGGGATTTGAAGCACATGATGCTGGAGCCGGGCCTGCGGCAGAATTTGCAGTTCCGCTATTATCCGGCCGGCCACATGGTCTATCTGAACCCGGAGGCGCTGCACCAGATGCGGCTCGACATGGAGCGTTATTACGCCGAAGGCGCGCGCTGAGGATCGGCCGAGGCGGTGGCTATCCACCGCCCCGACTTGTCAATGATCGCTGGCTGCATAGGCGCCGATGCCGGTTTCCGCCCGCACGCGCTGCGCGGCATAGCCCGCCTTGTCCACCGCCGCACGGGATGAGCGATCGAGCCGCGAGATCAGCCAGATGGCGATGAAGCCCGCCGGGACAGAGAAGATCGCCGCCGAACTATAGGGGAAGGGTGCCACGCCGAGGCCGAAGGTCGTGGTCCACACCGCGGGCGACAGCAAAGTCAGGACGAAGGCCGTCAGCAGACCGATCGTCCCGCCCCAGGCCGCGCCGCGCGTGGTGCAGCCGCTCCAGAGCAGAGAGAGGATGAGCACGGGGAAATTGCCCGAAGCGGCCAGCGCGAAGGCGAGGCTGACCATGAAGGCGACATTCTGCTTTTCGAACACCAGCCCGAGCAGCACCGCCAATGCGCCCAGCGCCAGCGTGGTGAGCCGCGATACGCGCAGTTCGTCCGCCGACGTGGCGCGTCCCTGCCTGAACACGGTGGCGTAAAGATCATGGCTGACCGCCGAGGCCGCCGACAGCGTCAGCCCGGCGACCACGGCAAGGATGGTGGCGAAAGCGACGGCCGAGATGAAGCCGAGAAAGGCATTCCCGCCAATCGCATGGGCAAGGTGGATCGCCGCCATGTTCCCGCCGCCCCTTAACGCGCCCTGCCCGTCGAGATAGCTGCCCTGCGTGCCCACCAGCACGATCGCGCCGAAGCCGATGATGAAGGTCAGCACGTAGAAATAGCCGATCCAGCCGGTGGCCCAGAGCACCGACTTGCGCGCTTCCCTGGCATCGGGGACGGTGAAGAAGCGCATCAATATGTGCGGCAGGCCCGCCGTGCCCAGCATCAGCGCCAGGCCGAAGGAGATGGCGGAAACCGGGTCCTTGATGAAATTGCCGGGCGCCATGATCGAGCGGCCGCGTTCGGCGGCCTGCGCCGCGGTCGCGCCGTCGGCCAGCGCAGCCTGCGTCTTCACCTCCACCGCACAGGCGAACAGGGTTTCGAGCGAGAAGCCGGTCTGCGCCAGCACCATCAGCGCCATGAAGCTGGCCCCGCCCAGCAGCAGCACCGCCTTCACGATCTGCACCCAGGTCGTGGCGCGCATCCCGCCGAACAGGACGTAGAGCATCATCAACCCGCCCACGATCAGCACCGCCACCGCATAGGGCAGGCCGAACAGCAATTTGATGAGCTGCCCCGCGCCCACCATCTGCGCGATCAGGTAGAAACTGACCACCAGCAAGGTGCTGACCGCCGCGAAGCTGCGCACCGGCGGCTGGGCGAAGCGATAGGAGGCGATGTCGGCGAAGGTGAAGCGGCCGAGATTGCGCAGCCGTTCAGCCATCAGGAACAGCAAGATCGGCCAGCCGACGAGGAAGCCGGTGGAATAGATGAGGCCATCATAGCCGTCCGTGAAGATCTGCGCCGAAATGCCTAGGAAAGATGCGGCCGACATATAGTCGCCTGCCATCGCCAGCCCGTTCTGGAATCCGGTGATGCCGCCGCCCGCCGTATAGAAATCTGACGCGGTGCGCGTGCGCGCTGCCGCCATCTTTGTGATCCAGAGCGTCAGGCCGACAAAGGCCGTGAACATCGCGATCGCGACCCAGTTGATCGGCTGGCGCTGCGCCTCCCCCTCCAGCGCGGCGGCGAAAGCGGGCGCCGGGGCCAGCAGGGCGAGAATAGCCGCGAGAAGTGGCGCCTTCATGCGCCCGCATCCCCGGGACCATGGTCCTTCAGTATCGCGGCCATCTGCGCATCATAATGACGATTGGCCTGCGCGACATAGATGCCCGTCAGCAGGATGGCGAGCAGGATGAGGCCAAGGCCGATCGGGATGCCCAGCGACATGACGCCCGTGCCGATCGGGGTTGCAAGCCAGGCCCTGTTGAAGGCGATCAGCAGCAGATAGCCGACGAAGGCGGCAAAGATGATGGCCGAGAGCGTCCAGCCGAGCCGGGCGCGGCGCGCGACCAGGGCGACATAACGGGGATCGGCCGACACCGCTGCGGCCAGCGCCTCCTGTTCTTTCCGGCTCATCTGTTCCCCTCACCCTATGTGGCCGGTCCGACCCTTTGAAGACCATGCTAGCCGGACCGCGAGCGATTGCAATGGCGGGGGCGCAGGCTTTATAGCGGCAGCATGGACACTGGGCAGACTTGCGCCCGACTGTTTTATGCACATATGACAGCAAGGGCCGAACTGGCTTTAGGGAGATGACATGGCTTCGACCGCGCCGACCGCTACTGCGACCGCCGACACGTTCAACCTGACGCCGCCCGACCCGGTGCCCGCCGTCGCGCCGGAAAAAGCGGCCGGGCTGGTGCCCATCGACGACGAGAAAAAGTCCAAGCTGGACGAGAAGGTCGATGCCTTTGTCGATGACCTGATCGCGCAGGACGCCAATTCGCCCGAATTCGGCAAGCGGGTCGACCAGTTGACCAATATGGGCCGCAAGGAAATCGCGGAAGCCGCCGGGCACAGCAATCGCTTTCTCGACCGGCCGGTGCGCGCGATGGACAGCGACAACAAGGTGGGCACGGACCTCGCCGAACTGCGCCGCACGGTCGAGGATCTGGACCCCGGCAAGCGCGGCAGCCTGCTGGCGCCCAAGAAGCTGTTCGGCTTCATTCCGTTCGGCAACAAGATGCGCGATTATTTCGACAGCTATAAAAGCGCGCAGAGCCACATCAACTCGATCCTGGGGAGTCTGGCCAGCGGCAAGGACACGCTGATCAAGGACAATGCCGCGATCGACGTGGAACGCCAGAATATGTGGCAGACCATGGGCCGGCTGGAGCAGATGATCCATATCAGCAAGACCATGGATGCGCGGCTGGAAGCGCGAGCGCTGGAGCTGGACGCGACCGATCCGACCAAGGCCAAGGCGGTCCGCGAAAGCGCGCTCTTCTACATTCGCCAGCGCACGCAGGATCTGCTGACGCAGATGGCGGTGACGGTGCAGGGCTATCTGGCGCTCGACCTGGTCAAGAAGAATAATGTCGAACTGGTGAAGGGCGTCGATCGCGCCAGCACCACCACCGTCGCGGCGCTGCGCACCGCCGTCACCGTGGCGCAAGCGCTGGTGGGGCAGAAGCTGGTGCTGGAGCAGATCACCGCGCTCAACACGACCACCGCCAACATGATCGACAGCACCGGCGAGATGCTGAAGAACCAGACCGCGCAAATCCACGAGCAGGCCGCGTCGAGCACGATCCCGATCGAGACGCTGCAACGCGCGTTCCAGAATATATACGATACGATGGACAATATCGACACGTTCAAGCTCAAGGCGCTGGAGAATATGAAGACGACGGTCAATGTGCTGTCGAACGAGGTGGAAAAGTCCAAGGGCTATATCGCCCGCGCCGAAGGCCAGGCCCAGGCGGCGAAGGAAGCGCGCACGGACAATCCGCTGCTGAGCGCGATCGAGGGGTAGCAGGATCATGTCCAGCGACGTCGATCGCTACATCCGCGACCGTATCGAACCGACGCTGCGCCGCCATAGCGAGCGTGGCCGCAGCCTGTCAGCGCGCGCCCGGCAGCGGCGCAACGCGGGGCTGATGCGCAAGGTCAAATATGCCTTTTGGGCGGTGCTTGCCGTGCTGTTGGGCAGCGCGGTCGCGGGGTTCGTCATGCCGTTGGGCGTGACCGGCGTGATGATCGCGCTGGGCGTAATGATCGCAGCGGTGCTGCTGATCGCGCTGCTGCCCGTGGAAGGGCAGGTGAAGCCCGAGGCGCTGGCCGCGACCGAATTGACGGCGCTGCCGCTCAAGACCGAAATCTGGCTGGAAAATCAGCGCAAGGCCCTGCCCGCGCCGGCCGTCACGCTGATCGACAGTATCGGCGTGCGGCTGGAGACGCTGGCGCCGCAGCTTGAGCGGCTGGGCGAGCAGGAACCGGCCGCACAGGAAATCCGCAGGCTGCTGTCCGACCATCTGCCCGAACTGGTGACCGGCTATCAGTCCATCCCGGCGCCGCTGCGGCGCGAGGAACGCAACGGCCGGGTGCCCGAAAAGCAACTGGTCGATGGGTTGGGCGTCATCGACGCGGAGATCGCCCGGATGACCGAGACGCTGGCGAGCGGCGACCTGGACAAGCTGGCGACGCAGAACCGGTTTCTCGAACTCAAATATCAGGAAGCCAAGGAATTGGGGCAGTAGCTCCGTCCTGTTCCTGGCATGATCCACCTCACCCTGATTATCGTCGATTTCCTGACGGGCCTGCTGGCGGCCGGCGCCTGGGCGCTGGCGTCGGCGGGCGGGGTGATCGCCGGGATCGTTGCGAGCGGCTTTGTGGGCGTGTCGCTGATCCGGCGCTGGCGAAAAAAGAACTGACGGCGCGCGTCCGTGGACGAAGCCGAGCAGAGGCGCAATGCCCGATTAGAGCGCCCGCACGACGCGATCCACCACGCAGTCCGCCAGGGGCGTTTCAAAATGGATGCCGAATCGCTTCCCCCGCGTCCACACCACATGGCCCACAATGCCGAGCGCTTCGGCCTCAATCATGACCCGGTCGCCGGTAAACAGTGGCCGATCGCAATGGGCAAGCGCGCCCGTCGCCGACAAATCCAGCAAATGCGCCCGCACCACCGCCCCGTCCAGCCGCAGCATGACCGGTTCGAATAATTTGTGCCTGACCGCCCGTCGCGGAACCGGCGACTGCGCGCCAAGGGAATCACTATCTCGCATCGAGGCCTCCCCGACTCGCAGCCTAGCGCAAGGAGCAGAAGATGCTGCTAACCAATCAGCATCAGTGCGCCATTAACCCTATTGCCCCTGCACGAACACGCAGGGCCGGATGCTGGAGGGTGCAGGACGGGCCGCGATGCGCCGGAAACGCGCGAGGTAGCCGCCGGCGGTCGGCTTGGGGATCAGTTCTTCCATGCGAAAGCCCATGGCCGCCAGTTCGCAGGCCAGCAGGCGCGGCGGCGTGCCATGCTGGTCGGTGGGGCGATCGGCATCGACGACGATCAATTCGCCATCCTTCCGCAGCGCCGGGCTGAGATGCCACAGAAAAGCATAGGGTTCCGCAATCTCATGATACATATGGACCATGAAGATGCGGTCGAAACTGTTTTCGGGCAGACGGGGATCTTCCGGCGCGCCTAGCTTCACGCTGACATTGTCCCATTTTTCGCGGGTGATGCGGCGGGACAGCGCCTCAATCACCTCAGGCAATATATCCTCGGCCAGCACCCGGCCCTGCGGCCCCACCCGATCGGCGAGGCGCACGGTATAATAGCCTTCGCCCGCGCCGATGTCCGCCACGGACATGCCGGGCCGGACATCCGCGCGATCCATGATGTCCTCCGCCTCGTTCACCCGGTCGCGGGCTTCCTCGCTCGACCAGCGGGTCGAGACGATCGGCGCGATCGGCCGGTCGGCACGAGGGAAATCGCGAGCGGCGGACGCGCGTTCGGTCGCGTTGCCGCCGCTCAGTTGGTCACAGGCGGCCAGCAGGACAAGCGCACCCGCCACAACCGCCCGGATCATCAGTCGACATCCTCCACATCGACCTTCTCGCCCGTCACCTTCTGGCTGAGGGCGGCGGCCATGAAGGGATCGAGCGCCCCGTCCAGCACATCGTCGGGCGCGGTCGAGGTGACGCCGGTGCGCAGATCCTTCACCAACTGATAGGGCTGGAGCACATAGGAGCGGATCTGATGGCCCCAGCCGATTTCGGTCTTGGCCTGATAATCGCTCGACGCCGCTTCCTCGCGCCGGCGCAGTTCGGCTTCATACAGGCGGGCCTTGAGCATATTCATCGCGGTCGCGCGGTTCTTGTGCTGCGAACGGTCATTTTGCGAGGCGACGATGATGCCCGAGGGGACATGGGTGATGCGGACCGCGGAGTCGGTGGTGTTGACGTGCTGGCCGCCCGCCCCTGACGCGCGATAGGTGTCAATCTTGAGGTCGCTTTCCTTCACTTCGATATCGATATCGTCGTCGATCACCGGATAGACCCACACGCTGGAGAAGCTGGTGTGGCGGCGCGCCGCGCTGTCATAGGGGCTGATGCGGACCAGGCGGTGGACGCCGCTTTCGGTCTTGGCATAGCCATAGGCATTTTCGCCCTTGAGCAGGAAGGTCGCCGACTTGATGCCGGCCTGATCGCCCGCCTGATAGTCGACCAGTTCCACCTTATAGCCGCGCCGTTCGGCCCAGCGCCGATACATGCGGCTGAGGATTTCGGCCCAGTCCTGGCTTTCGGTGCCGCCCGCGCCCGCGTGAATTTCCAAATAGGTGTCGCTGGCGTCAGCCTCCCCGGCCAGCAGCGCCTTGATCTTGTCCTCGTCGGCGCGGTCGGCCAGCGCCTTCAGGGCGGCAATGGCTTCGCCCACCATCTCCTCATCGCCCTCTGCCTCCGCCATCTCGATCAGGTCGGCGGTATCGGTCTTTTCCGTTTCGATCGCGCGGGTGGCGCTGATCGCGCTGTCGAGGCGGGTGCGCTCACGCATCACCTCCTGCGCCATCTTCGCATTGTCCCACAGGGTCGGATCCTCGACGCGCGCGTTCAGCTCGTCCAGCCGCCGCAGTGCGCGGTCCCAGTCGAGCGACTGGCGCAACAGCGCCAGCGCGGCGTCGATACGGTCGATATATTGCTGCGCTTCGGCGCGCATGATCTTTTCTCCACTCTCCCCGCCGGCGGCGGGAATATTTTCTCTAGGCGTTCGCCCGGATTTTGTCGAACCGCCGTCCTTCCCGAGGAAAAGGCGGTTCGTCAAGCGGCAGGATGCAATCCACGTGTGCAACAGGTGGGCGCGCATTTCCGCCGCCCCGCGTCATCACCCTATACGCCTGAAATTTTCGAGACATAACCGCCCTCTAACAGACTGGCGGCCAGACTCGTTCCCACGCAGAACGCGCGGCCGGACAAAGGGGGACAGGCTCTCAAAAAGGCTATCCCATGACCCATATTTCTTCATCGATCGCGCGCCAGAGCCCGGCCGCGCTTTATCTCTTCCTCGACGCCATGCGGTGCTGGGGGGCTGCCCGGCGCGCGGGGCAGCCCGTGTTGGTCCAGCTTCACATGCGCATGGGCCGCCATGGCTGAGCGCAACTGCTGCCCGCCATCGACAGCCTGCTCGGCCTGACCGAAGCGATGCTGGGCCGACGATTGCGGCTGGGCCGTGGCCCGTCGCTGTCCGAGGACGAAAATATGCTGATCGACCTGCTCCAGGGCCGGCGTATCGCGCCGATCGTCCATATGTGCAGCGAAGCGGTCGCCTGCATCTTTTGCGGCGCGGTGCGATCGGTCCAGATACTGATGGACATGGAATTGGGGCGCCCGGACCAGCAACGGGCGGCCTGAGGTAAGGATTGCGGCCTCCGTTCGCTCCAGCGCGAACGGAGGTTTGCGTCATCCCTGCGTCACGCTTTCCAGCACGGCGGCGCGCAATTCGGGGATGCCCATGCCCTTTTCGCTGGACGTGGCGATGATGTCGGGATGGGCGGCCGGTCGCTTGCGGATCGCGTCGGCCGTGCGCTCCATCACGGCGGCGAGTTCGCTGGCCTTGATCTTGTCCGCCTTGGTCAGGACGATGTAGTAGCTGACCGCAGCGCCGTCGAGCATGTCGAGCATGTCGGTATCGACATCCTTGATGCCGTGACGGCTGTCGACGAGCACCAAGGTACGCTTGAGCGCCGCGCGTCCGCGCAGATAGTCGTTCACCAGGAAGCGCCACCTCTTCACCATGTCCCTGGGCGCCTTGGCATAGCCATAGCCGGGCATGTCGACGAGGCGGAAGCGCAGCGGGTCGCCTACGTCGAAGAAGTTGAGTTCCTGCGTGCGCCCCGGCGTGTTGGACGTGCGGGCGAGGCCGTTACGGTTAGTCAGCGCATTCAGGAGCGACGACTTGCCGACATTGGAGCGGCCCGCAAAGGCGACCTCGTTGACCTCCATATCGGGCAGGAATTTAAGGTCCGGCGCGGACTTCAGGAACGCGATCGGCCCCGAAAAGAGCTTGCGCGCTTCTTCGATAAGGTCGGAATCTTGTTGGTCGGTCATGATCTCTACTTTCATCCTCCCCTGCACAGGGAGGGGGACCGCCGAAGGCGGTGGAGGGGTATCACCCGATCAAGAGCGGGACGCCCCTCCGTCAGGGCTTCGCCCTGCCACCTCCCCTGCGGGGGGAGGATCGTGGGCGTCACTTCGCCGCCGCAGCCGGCGCCGCGGGCACCGGATGCTTGCGATACAGCCACCATTGCTGCGCCATCGACAGGCAGTTGTTGGTGATCCAGTAGACCAGCAGACCCGCGGCGAAGGGCGCCATGATGAACATCATCATCCAGGGCATGATCGCGAAGACCTGCTGCTGCATCGGATCCATCTGGGCCGGGTTCAACTTGAACTGGAAATACATCGAGATGCCCAGCAGCAGCGCCAGCACCCCGATCGCCAGGAAGGATGGTGGGGTGAAGGGCAGCAGGCCGAACAGGTTGAGGATATGCAGCGGATCGGGCGCGGACAGATCCTTGATCCACAGCACGAAGGGCTGGTGACGCATCTCGATCGTCAGCATCAGCACCTTGTAGAGGGCAAAGAAGATCGGGATCTGGATGAAGATGGGCAGGCAGCCGGCGAGCGGGTTCACCTTCTCCTGCTTGTACAGCTCCATCATCTTCATCTGGAGCTGCTGCTTGTCGTCCTTATATTTTTCCTGAAGCGCCTTCATCTTGGGCTGTACGGCGCGCATCGCCGCCATGCTGGCGAACTGGCGCTGGGCGACGGGGAACATCAGCGCACG
Source organism: Sphingobium sp. C100 (assembly GCF_000508185.1). Lineage (GTDB taxonomy): Bacteria > Pseudomonadota > Alphaproteobacteria > Sphingomonadales > Sphingomonadaceae > Sphingobium. The sequence goes on from NZ_AYOY01000101.1 coordinate 37,018, forward strand.
GACGCAGAAGGTCAGGCAGATGATGGCGACGCCGAAATTGCCGAGCGTTTCGAACAGCCAGTGGAGCAGCGCGAAAATCGGCTGTTCGAACCAGTAGAACCAGCCCCAGTCGATCGCACGGTCGAACAGCGGCACCCCGGCGCGCTCATAGGCCTGGAGCGTCTTCACTTCCTTGGCGCCCACGAACAGGCGCTGCGTCAGCGTTGCCGCCTTGCCGGGCGCGACCATGGTGGAACCGAGCGCGACGTCGGCCTGATATTGGGTGCCGGCGCCTTTACGGAATTGGCCGGAGAAGTCGGCATTGGCGGCCGGAACCAGCGCGGAGAGCCAATATTTGTCGGTGAAGCCGATCCAGCCGCCCTTGGTCTGGAAGCTCTGGGTCGAAGGCCCCTTGTCCAGATCCTTGTAGTTGACGTCATAATTGGCCGCGCCGTTGAACACGCCCATCGGCCCCACATGGATGGTCCAGGTGTCGGGATCCTTGGGGATGCCGTTGCGGCTGATATAGGCATAGGGCTTGACGCCGACTGCGCCCGCACCGGTGTTCGACACCTTCTGCGCGGCGGTGATCATATAGTTTTCATCGACCGACAGGCGGATTTCGAACAGTTGCCCCGCGCCATTGTTCCAGGTCAGGGTGACGGGGCTGGTCGGGGTCAATGCACCGCCTTGCGCGGTCCAGACCGTGTCCTTGTCGGGAGTCCTCAACCCTTCGCCCTGCCAGCCAAAGCCGGCGAAATAGGCGTCCTGCGTGCCGCTGGGGCTGTAGAGGCGGACCGAGGGCGAATCCTTGGCGATGGTTTCCTTGTAGGTCGGCAGCACGATGTCGTCGATGCGCGCGCCCTTGAGGTTGATCGAGCCGGTCAGCTTGGGCGTGCGGATCGGCACGCGCGGGCTTTCCTTGAGCACAAGGGCGCGGTCGCGAATCGCGGCGGCGCTGTCGGCGGCCGGATCAGCGCCTGGATTGGCGATCGGGGTCTGCTTGCCGCCCTCGATCTTCGTCGCCGGCGGATTGGCTGGCGGAAAGAAATAGTTCGAGACATAGGGCCAGCCGAAAAGGATCGCCGCGGTCAGCAGCACCGCCAGGATGATATTCTTCTTGTCGTCCACGCTTTTCGGCTCCGCCGTCTTATATCTCAGTGTCAGGGGACCGGGTCATAGCCCGACCCGCCCCATGGGTGGCATCGCATTAGCCGCTTGAACCCCAGCCAGCCACCCCTGATCGCGCCATATTTGCGCACGGCCTGAATCGCATATTCAGAACAGGAGGGCGCATAACGGCAGGTAGGCGGCAGGATGCGCGAAGGGCCAAGTTGCCAGGCGCGTGCGATCAGGATGAGGAGCCGGGCGATCATCGGCCGGGCTGCTGCGGCGGGCGCGGCGATTTGCGTCGGCCGGGATCGCGCGGCTGGTCCGCCGGGCGAGTCATGATCTTGCCAAGCGCCTTGGTCAGTTCGCCACGCAGCAGGGCGAAGTCGCGCTCTATCCCGCCTTCGCGACCGATCAGCACATGGTCGGCGCCGGCAACGCCAAGCGCTGGCAGCAATTCACGCGCCAGGACGCGAAAACGGCGCTTCATCCTATTGCGGATGACAGCGCCGCCGATTTTCTTCGTGACCGTGATGCCGTAACGCATCGCCGGATCGCCATCGCCGCGTTCGCGCACCAGCAGGACAAAGCCCGGCATGGGGGCGCGGCGTCCGCGATTCGCCGCCAGAAAATCCGCGCGCCGGGCCATGATGGCGGGCGCGACAATATTTTCCGGCGAAGACGTCAGGCGCTCAGGCTCTTGCGGCCGCGCGAACGGCGCGCACGGATGATGTTGCGGCCGCCGGGGGTCGCCATGCGGGCGCGATAACCGTGACGGCGCTTCCGAACCAGATTGCTCGGCTGAAAAGTGCGCTTCATCGTTCATTCCTCAAACAACAAAAAAGAATCGGGCGTGACAAAAAAGGGCCGCCAAAAGGGGCGGCCGCCAGTCAGGGGGCGTCCGATAGGCAAAAGGGGGGTGAAAGTCAACGGTGGAACAGCGAAACCCCTGCCATAAACGCCGGCCACATACGACCGGGACAATCCACCTATTTCCCCCGCGCCGTCGCGACGCCTTCCTTGAGCATGTCATAGCCCACCGCGCCGCTCAGCACCTGCCCCCCGATCACGAAGGTCGGGGTGCCGGTCGCCTGCAATTTCTGAGCGAGCGCGATGTTGGACTGGATTTCCGCGTCATATTTGCTGGACGCGATCGCCGCTTCGGCGTCCGCCTTGCCGATCCCCGCCTTGGCCGCCGCAGCCAGAATCGTGTCGCGCGAAACCCGGCCCGCATCGTAGAGCGCCTTGTGATAAGCCATATATTGCCCGCGCTCGGCCGCGAGCAGCGACACTTTGGCCGCATCGCTGCTGGCTTCCGACAGGATGGGGAGTTCGCGATAGACGATCTTCAGCTTCTTGTCCTCGCCCACCAATTTGGCGAGATCGGGCAGCGAGGCGCGGCAATAGCCGCAGGCATAGTCGAAAAATTCGACCAGGGTGACATCAGCATTGGCCGCCCCTTCCCAGGCGCCGGCATAGGGCGTCTCGATGGCGCTGCGGCTGGCGTCGATCACGCTCGACAGGCGCTTGGCCTGAAGCTTTTCAATGGCTTGGGGGATGATTTCGGGATGGTCGAGAATATAGTCGTGGACGATCTTTTCGATCGCCGTCTTGTCCTGTGCGCCAACCGAGGCGGGCGCCTGCACGGCAAGGGCAGCGCCGGCGGCGGCCGCGATAAAGGCGAAGGCGCCTAGGGTCATCTGCATGGTCCTGTTGGAAAGAGCGGCGCGAAAGTCCGGCCGGCTATGTTGTGTCATATTCTTATCGCTTCTTTCGCTGCTGCTCGATCGCGGCGCGCGATGTCATGGCGATATCCTGCGCGCGGAGATAGTCAACCGTGCCGGGCTTCAAACCCAGCATCGCCGCGTCGGCGCTGCGCAGCGCCATGGGATGTTCGCCCATCATCGCATAACGCTCCGCCGTCGCCAGCGCCGCGCGCGGCGTGTCGCCGCGCCGTTCATAGACGACGCCAAGCTGATACCAGGCGAAGGGATTTTCCCGGTCGCGCTGCACCGCGACGCGCAGCACCTGTTCGGCCTCCTCGAAATTGGCGGGGTCTTCGGTCGCGATCAGGGCGTGGGATAAAAGCACCGAAATCAGTGGCTGGTTGGTCAGCTTCACCGCTTCGCGCAACGGCGCGATGGCGTCGGCCGGCCTGCCGCTTTCGAGCAGGATCTGCCCCTTCAATTCCAGAAAATAAGGATCATGAGGTTCGGCCGCGAGCAGCGCATCCGCCTCATCCAGCGCCTTTTGCGGATAGGCGCTTTTGTGCCAGGCATAGGCGCGCGCATAATGGGCGGGCAGCGACTGGTCGCTTTCGGGATATTTGATCAGCGTCTGGGTGGGTTCGGACACGAAGCCGATCAGCTTCGCCTTGATCCGCTCAAACCGCGCCTCCAGCCTTGGATCGACCGGTTTGTCCCAGGCAGGATCGACCGTATAGACTTCGCGCAGCACATTGATGCGCTCGCCCGACAGCGGATGGGTGCGGCCGTAGCTGTTGTCCTGGGGAATAGCGAGGCGATATTCCTGGTTCTGGAGCTTTTTGAAAAACTCCAGGCTCCCCCGGCCGCTGATGCCGGCGGTGTGGAGATAGCGCGCGCCGGCAAGGTCAGCCGAACTTTCCTGCGCGCGGGAAAAGGCGAGAAATCTGCTCATCGCCGCCTGCTGGCCCAGGCCCATGATGCCCATGCCCGCTTCCGCGCCGCCCGCCGCGATCGCCGCCGCGCCCAGCACCAGGCTCAGCAGGGTCACGCTGGTCGCGTCCTTGATCCCCTCGCCAGAGCGGATAATGTGCCCGCCCTCGATATGGCCCAGTTCGTGCGCGACCACGCCCTGCAATTGGTTCACATTGTCGGCCTGGGCGATCAGCCCGCTATGCACCCAGACATATTGGCCGCCCGCGACGAAGGCGTTGATCTCTGGATCGTTGATGACCATCACCTGGACATTGTTCGGCTCCATCCCCGCGGCCTTGACCAGCGGGCCGGACATGTCCGCCATGAAGGCTTCGGTTTCGGCGTCGCGCAATATTTGCTGGGCGAGCGCGGGGCGCGTCATCAGCGCGAGGGAAGCCAGCGCCAAGGCGAAGAACTGGAGCAAACGCGCCATCGGACCGAGCCGATGCCATGACCGTCCTGAACCCGCCGTGAAGCGACGCCAAAAGAAAAGCGCCGCTGCGCGCCCGTGGGAACCGGGAGAGCAGCGGCGCTTGTTCATCAGAGCGTTTCCGGCTTATTCGCCGAAGGTGCGCTGCCACCAGCCGCGGCGCGGACCGCCTTCATCGTCAGCGCCGGCCTCGACCGCAGCGCCATCGTCCGCGACCGCTGCTTGCACGGGCTCGGCGACAGGCGCTTCGACCGCGGGCGCAGCAGCCACCTGCGCCTCGACGCTCTCAGGCGCAGGTTCGGCAATCGCTTCGGCTTCCGTCGGTGCAGCTTTTTTCCGGCGAGTGCGCTTGGGCTTGGCCGGGGCGGCTTCGATCGCGTCCGCTTCGGCGGCGGGCCCCGCGTCGGGTGCCGCCACAGGCGCCGCGCCTTCGGCTTCGCTTACGACCGGCTTCTTCTTGCGGGTGCGCTTGGGCTTGACCGGCGCCTCAGGCGCAGACTCTTCCGCCGCGACCGGCACATCGGCGGGCGCTTCGACCGAAGCAGGCGCTTCAGCCACGGCATCGGCCTGCGTCCCTTCGGCTTCACCAGCGACGGGCTTTTTGCGTGCGCGCGGACGACGACGCGTCTTGGGCGCGACGTCTTCCTCGACTGCGACAGGCTCAGCGGCAGGCGCTTCTTCCGCCACCGGCTCGGCCGCGGCTTCAGCCTCGACGGGTTCAACCGATTCGGTCGCATCGCCATCTTCGGTTGCAACGGCGTCACCGCCTTCACGGCGACGACGGCCACCCCGGCGGCCGCGACGACCACGGCGGCGGGCACCGCCTTCATCGGCTTCGTCGGAGTCGGCCGTGGCGGCTTCACTCTCGGCAGCCTCATCGTCGTCGGTCGCTACGGCCTGGGCATCGCCCTCCGCTTCGCCCTCATCTTCGCCGGCGCCGTCAGCACGATTCTCTTCGCGCGGGCCGCTCCGACGGCGACGACGACGGCGACGACGGCGCCCGCCATCGCGGTCTTCACGCTCGGCGGCGGTTTCGGTTTCCTCGGCCTCTTCTTCTTCCTCTTCTTCCTCATCCTCGGGAAGGTCGGCGTCATCCTCGTCCTCGGCGAGCGGGGCATAGGTCACGACGCGTTCGGGACGCGGGCCGCCGGCTTCCACCGACATGCGCGCGCCCTCAACCTCGCCATCGGGCAGGATGACGATGGTCACGCCATAGCGCTGCTCGATCTCATCCAGTTCGCGGCGCTTGTTGTTGAGCACATAGAAGGCCGCTTCCTGGCTGGCGCGCAGGGTGATGATGCTGCCGCGACCACGCGCCGCTTCCTCTTCCAGCATCCGCAACGCCGACAGGCCCGCCGACGATGCGGTGCGGACCAGCCCCGTGCCCTCGCAATGCGGGCACTGGCGCGTTGAGGCTTCGAGCACGCCGGTGCGCAGGCGCTGGCGGCTCATTTCCATGAGGCCGAAGCCCGAGATACGGCCGACCTGAATGCGGGCGCGATCGTCCTTGAGCGCTTCCTTCATCGCCTTTTCGACCTTACGGATGTTGGAGTTCACCTCCATGTCGATAAAGTCGATGACGACGAGGCCGGCCATGTCGCGCAGGCGCAACTGGCGGGCGATTTCGCGCGCGGCTTCCAGATTGGTCGCCACGGCGGTCTGTTCGATGCCATGTTCGCGCGTAGACCGACCCGAGTTGATGTCGATCGACACCAAAGCTTCGGTCGGGTTGATGACGAGATAGCCGCCGGATTTGAGCTGCACGACCGGATTATACATGGCGGCGAGCTGGTCTTCGACGCTGGCGCGCTGGAACAGCGACACCGCGTCGGCATATTGCTTCACCCGTCGCGCATGGCTCGGCATCAGCAGCTTCATGAAGTCCTTGGCGGCCTTATAGCCTTCCTCGCCTTCAACAATGACTTCCTCGATATCCTTGTTGTAGATATCGCGGATCGCGCGCTTGATGAGGTCGCTGTCATTATGGATCAGTTCGGGCGCCGCGGCCTCGAGCGTCTTTTCCCGAATTTCGTCCCACAGGCGAGCGAGATAATCGAAGTCCCGCTTGATCTCCGGCTTGGTGCGCTGGAGGCCGGCGGTGCGGACGATGCAGCCCATGGTCGAGGGCAGGCTCATTTCCGAGATGATCGACTTCAACCGCTTGCGATCGGCCGCGTTAGAAATCTTGCGCGAAATGCCGCCGCCATGCGACGTGTTGGGCATCAGCACGCAGTAACGACCCGCGAGGCTGAGATAGGTGGTCAGCGCCGCACCCTTGTTGCCGCGCTCTTCCTTCACCACCTGGACCAGCAGCACCTGGCGGCGCTTGATGACGTCCTGTATCTTGTAGCGGCGGCGCAACGCCATGCGCTTGCGGCGCAGTTCGTCGGCCGCGTCGTCGCCATTTTTCTCGCGCTTGCGGCGGCCGCCCCTGGCGGCTTCGGGCGCCCCGCCCTCGGCATCGGCCTCAACAGGCTCTTCCTCGTCATGATGATGGGTCGCTTCGACAAGCTCGACGCCATCTTCGCCCGATGCGTCTTCATCATCCTCGATCTCGGCGCGCAGCGCGGCCTCTTCCTCGGCGTGCGCGCGCTCTTCCTGCAACAGCGCCTCGCGATCCTCGCGCGGGATCTGGTAATAATCGGGATGGATTTCGCTGAAAGCGAGGAAACCGTGGCGATTGCCGCCATAGTCAACGAAGGCCGCCTGAAGCGACGGCTCTACCCGAGTAACCTTGGCAAGATAGATATTGCCCTTGAGCTGCTTGTGCTCGGCCGATTCGAAATCGAACTCCTCGATCCGGTTACCTTTGACGACCGCGACCCGGGTTTCTTCCCGGTGGCGCGCATCGATCAGCATACGCATTGTCATTTAAGAATCTCCGGCGTGTGCGGGCTGCGGCCAAAAGCCGCGCCGCCACGCGATAGTGAAGGGACGCCTGCCTGCGCGAGCCACTCGGCGCGGCGGGCGGAATCGTCCGGGTTTGAAAGAAAATATGCGTGTCTGCTGCATCGGCAGGGCCGGACAAGGCGCCGGGCCGCACCATCCACACCGCCGCGCCCGTTGCCGGGGTAAGCGTGGATGGAAAATCATGCCTCATGCAGCGTCAACCTGTTCTGTCTCGCCGGCCTTGTTCAGCCGGCGCATCATTTATCCCGCAAGACCGCGAAAATAAGGGCGGTTCTTTCAGGAATATGAATGGGTAGCAGTCAATAACCCAGGGAGCAACGGCTGGTTGAAATAATATGACAAGCATCGCCAGGTGGGAGCCGACTTATCGGCGATCATACTGAAGATGCGGTTAACCCTCTCATTTTACCGGGTCACAAGGGCCTGATGCTTAATCCGATATTCAGCGTGGGGACGCTGGACGGATTGACGGCGATGAAATTTGGCTGGACGGCCGACAAGCGCGCGTTGCACAAGTGGCGCATGTTACAGAGCCTTGCCCTGGCGGGCATCCTGTTTTCCACGCCCGGCAGCGCGGGCGGCATTTCCGGCGTGGACGTGCAGGGCGACCGCGTTGTCGTGCGCTTCGACGACCGGGTGGAGGGCGCATCGGCCTTTCTGCTGGACGCACCCCGCCGGATCGCGCTCGACATTGACGGGGCGCAAATGGGACGGGCGCGCTTTTCCCCCGGCAACGGCGCCATTGCCGCCGTGCGGCAGGGGCAGATCAGCGACGGGACGGCGCGCGTCGTGCTCGACCTCGCCGCGCCTGCAACGCTGGGCGATCCGCAGATCGCCGCCGACGGCAAGTCGCTGAGCTTTTCGATCCGCGGCGTCACCGACAGCCGGTTCCGCACGGAACTGGGCCGCGGCCGCACCCGTTTCGACGCGCCCGCGAATATGGCGGCCCGGCCGCAAAAGCGGCTCCATTCAATCACCGTGCCCATCCCCGCTTCGGCGCGCGGCATCGCCCTGCCCCCGATTGAAGGATCGCATGACGGCGCCCGCCCGCTGGTGGTGATCGACGCGGGTCATGGCGGGCATGATCCGGGCGCCATCAACAAGGATAATGGCAAGCGCGAAAAGGATGTCACGCTGGCCATAGCCCAGGCGATCCGCGATCAGTTGGTCAAGGGCGGGCGCGTCCGCGTCGCCCTGACGCGCGACGACGATCGTTTCCTGGTGTTGCAGGAACGCTTTGGCATCGCGCGCAAGCTGGGCGCGGACCTGTTCATTTCCATTCATGCCGACGCGGCGGAAAATACAGATGCCCATGGCGCGACCGTCTATACATTGTCGGAAACCGCCTCTGACCGCGAAGCTGCGCGGCTCGCCGCGCGCGAGAACAAGGCCGACATCATCAACGGCGTCAATCTGGGCGGTCAGTCCGGCGACGTGTCGTCCATCCTGATCGACCTGACCCAGCGCGAATCGCTCAACATCTCGTCCAGTTTCGCGCGACTGCTCCAGCGCGAGGCGTCGCCTTATGTTCCGTTCCGCAGCGCCTATCACCGCTTCGCCTCGCTGATGGTGCTCAAGGCGCCGGATACGCCGTCCATCCTGTTCGAGACCGGCTATATCAGCAACGAAGCGGACTCGGCCTTCCTGTCCTCACGCGAGGGCCAACAGAAGATCGCGCACGGCGTCGCCCGCGCCATCGAAGTGCATTTCGCGCGCAAGCTGGCGCTGACCGGCATGGCGGCGGGCGGGTGAAGGCGCAGCCCGTCGAAACGCCACTGGTCTTGGCCGCAATTTGACCCTAGAGCCTCTTTCCCATGGAAGAGGCCCATTCCGATACCGCCCCGTCGTCCTTCGCCTATCGCCTGCGCCGCGACGCGGGCGGCTTCATGGACCGGCTCCGCCCCCTCTGGAGCCGGCGCCTGTTCCGCTGGGCATCGATCCTGCTGGGCGGCGTCCTGCTTGCCCTGTTCCTGTTCTGGCTGATCTTCGCGCGCGGCCTGCCCGACGCTGCGACGCTGCTGGAATATGAGCCGCCGCTGCCGACCATGGTACGCGACATCAACGGCCAGCCGGTCCACAGCTATGCGCGCGAACGGCGCGTGCAGTTGCAATATAGCGATTATCCGCCGCTGCTGATCCGCGCCTATCTGGCGGCCGAGGACAAGACATTCTTCGAACATCATGGCGTCGATTTCCCCGGCTTTGCCGGTGCGGTGGTCGATTATGCCAGCAAGCTGGGGTCGGGCCAACGCGCGCGCGGCGGTTCCACCATCACCCAGCAAGTGGCCAAGAACCTGCTGATCGGCGATGAATATTCGCCCACGCGCAAGGTGAAGGAGATGATCCTGGCCTGGCGCATGGAAAATGTCCTGACCAAGCAGCAGATCCTGGAGCTCTACCTCAACCAGATCTTTCTTGGTCGCAACGCCTATGGCGTGCAGGCCGCCGCCCGCGCCTATTTCGACAAGGATGTGGCGGACCTGAAACTGCACGAGATGGCCTATCTCGCCATTCTGCCCAAGGGTCCGGCCAATTACCGCCCCGAAAGCGAGACCGGCCATGCCCGCGCGGTCGACCGCCGCAACTGGGCGCTGGGCGAGATGCAGTCCAACGGCTGGATCACCGCCGCCCAGCGCGACGAGGCCAGGGCACAGCCGCTGGGCACCGTCACGGTGCGCGGCACCAGCTTCGATGCGCGCGCCGGCGGCTATTATATGGAAGATGTGCGCCGCCGTCTGATCGAACGCTTTGGCGAGAAGGCCGAGGACGGGCCGAACAGCGTCTATGCCGGCGGCCTGTGGGTGCGCAGCCCCTATGACCCGGTGGTGCAGGAGCGCACCCAGGACGCGCTGCGCAACGGGTTGCTGCGTTTCGACGCGGGGCGCGGCTGGTCCGGTCCGGTCGGCCATATCGATCCCGACAAGAGCTGGGAACGCGAACTGGCGGCCAGCTATGTCGGCGTCGACTATGCCGGATGGCGGGTCGCGGCCGTGGTCAGCCGATCGACGTCGGAAGCGCAGATCGGCTTTTCCGACGGCACGACAGGAACGCTGCCGGCGGCCATGGCGCAGATGGCCTATCGCCGCACCGGCGCGCCCGCTTTTTCCGCGCTCAAGCCCGGCGACCTGATCGTCGTGGCGAAAAATGGCGCGAACTGGGCGCTGCGCAATGTTCCCGAGGTATCGGGCGGCATGGTGGTAGAGGAAGTTCATTCCGGCCGCATCCGCGCGATGCAGGGCGGTTTCGATTCGCGCCTTTCCTCCTACAACCGCGCCACCCAGGCGCAGCGCCAACCCGGTTCGACGATCAAGCCCTTCGTCTATGGCGCGGCGCTCGACAATGGCATGACCCCCGCGTCGATTATCGTCGACGGGCCGCTTTGCGTCTATCAGGGCGCAGGGCTTGGCCAGAAATGCTTCCGCAACTTCTCCGGCGGCAGCGCCGGGCCGCAAACGATGCGCTGGGGCGTCGAACAATCACGCAACCTGATGACCGTGCGGGCCGCCAGCCAGACCGGCATGGACCGCGTCGTGCGCACCATCAAGGCGATGGGCATCGGCGACTATCAGCCCTATCTGTCCTTCGCGCTGGGCGCGGGCGAGACGACTGTCGAACGGATGGTCAACGCCTATGCCACGCTGGCGAACCAGGGCAAACAAAACCCGCCCAAGGTGATGGACTATGTTCAGGACCGCCGCGGCAAGGTGATCTGGCCCGAGCGCTGGCACCCGTGCGACGGCTGCAACATGCCCAACTGGAACGGCCGGCCGATGCCGCGCTTCGGCTTTGAGGGCAAGCAGGTCATGAACCCGATGACCGCCTATCAGGTCGTCCATATCGCCGAGGGCGTGGTGCTGCGCGGGACCGCGACGGTGCTTGCCGATCTCAAGCGTCCGCTGTTCGGCAAGACCGGCACCACCAACGGCCCCACCAATGTCTGGTTCGTGGGCGGATCGCCCGACCTGGTGGCGGGGGTCTATGTCGGCTATGACCAGCCGCGCAGCCTGGGCGGCTGGGCGCAGGGCGGCCGCATCGCTGCGCCGATCTGGAAGGCGGCGATGGCCCCGATCCTGGAAACCATGCCCAAAACGCCCTTCGTGGCGCCCGCCGGCATCCGCATGGTGACGATCGACCGCCGGTCGGGCAAACGCGTCTATGGCGTCTGGCCGACCAACGACCCCAAGCCGGCGGTGATCTGGGAAGCCTTCAAGCCCGAGACGGAACCGCGCCGTTCGATCCGCAAGGAAGAAGCCGAGGAACAGGCCAAGGCAGCCGCCGCGAAGGCGGCAGCCGCCGTGGCGCGCGGTCGCCAGCGCACCGACGCCGATTTCCTGCAGGACCAGGGCGGCATCTACTGATCGACCGGGGGAAAGACACGGCCATGGCCAGCGACGATTATATCTATGACGAAGCAAGCGGCGAATGGATCAGCGCCGCTGACGCAGCCGCGAAGACCGGCGATGCCGACCAGATCGAGGTGCGGGATTCGGTCGGCAATCTGCTGGCCGATGGCGACCAGGTTACATTGATCAAGGATCTGACCGTCAAGGGCGCGGGCCAGACGCTGAAACGCGGAACGCTCATCAAATCGATCCGCCTGACCGGAGACGCGCAGGAGATCGACTGCAAATATGAAGGCATAAAGGGCCTGGTCCTGCGCGCCGAATTCGTGCGCAAGCGCTGAGCGCGATCAGAAGAGACGATATTGGGCCTCGCCCCGCAGCGGCCAGCGGCCCACAATATCATGCCGGCTATGCCCGACATGGCTGCATATCAGCGTGAATTCGTCCACCCGCCAGCCAAAGCCGTCGATCGGCCGCTGTGCGGGCCGCCCGTCCCGGTAGAATAAAGTCTGGTGCGGGCTGAAGCTCCGGCCAGGCCGGGGGGTCGCCCCTGCCCTTTGCATCGCCTCGGCCACCCGCCGCTGCAACTGTTTCAGTCCAGCGATGCCGTGCGAGGGCCGCAGCGCGACTGAACGGCCTCCCTCGCTCAGCCGATCGAGCCGCAGGTCGAACGGGTCGGCCATGATGCAGGTGGCGATGCGGCGCAAGGCCTTGATCTGTTCATAGGGATAATCCTGCCTGTCGACCGTTATAGCCAGGGTGACATGCTGGTGGGCGAGCAATATCCGCTTCGCGTCGGGGGCGAGCGTCGCTGCAAAATGATCGATCTGGCGCGCGACCCGCTGCGGCGGCTTCAGCGCGAAGAAAATCCGGTACAGGTCTTTGACGTGAGGTTCCATGGCATAGCTTCCGAGTCGATCATCTTGTTCATGATATGTTCTTGTGTCGAATGAGTCGAATCCCTGCGGCGGGGAACCCCATCCCTGTTATGCTGCGTTATCGACCGATGAGGAAAGGAGAGCGACGATGGTGGAGCACACGATGGCCAGCCTGGCCGAAAAGATGCAGCAGATCGATTTCGCCATGCTGTCTACCCATACCGAAGAAGGCCACATCGGCGCGCGGCCGATGAGCAACAACCAGGATGTCGCCCATGGCGGGGACAGCTATTATTTCACCACCGAAGACACGCTGATGGTGAAGGATATAGAGCGCGATCCGCGCGTGAGCCTGTCGTTCCACGGCAAGAGCGGCCTGTTCGGGCATCGTCCGCTGTTCATAGCGCTGGAAGGCCATGCGGACCTGATCCGTGACCGCGACCGGTTTGACGAACATTGGAACCCCGACCTGGAGCACTGGTTCGCCGATGGCGCCGACACGCCGGGCTTGGTCATGATCCACGTCCATGCCGAACGCGCCCATTATTGGGATGGCGAAGATGAAGGCGAACTTGAAATCGACGCGATGCACTGATGGCGCGTTGGACCGGCGATGATCCGACGGGACTGAAGGATGCCAAGCGGATGAGCCGGTGATATGCGCGGTCGGGTGATCGCGCGCCTCGTCCTGGCCGCCGCCTATGCCTTTGCCGGTGCCGCGCACTTGGCCCGGCCGGACGGCTTCGTCGCTATCACACCGGATTGGGTGCCGGCGCCCGCGATCGTCGTCGCTTTGACGGGGATGGCCGAACTGGCGGGCGCGGCGGGATTGATGATCCCGCCCCTGCGCCGCGCGGCCGGCATTGGGCTGGCGCTTTATGCGCTGTGCGTCTGGCCAGCCAATTTCCACCATGCCCTCAACGACATCGCGCTGGGCGGCGTACATCTAAGCTGGTGGTATCACGGCCCGCGGCTGGCGTTGCAGCCACTATTGATCTGGTGGGCGCTGTGGGCGAGCGGCGCCATCGACTGGCCCTGGCGCCGCAGGTAGGCGGTTGTCTTTGAAGCGCAGCGGCTTAGGGTGACGCAGTTCATCCCCGGAGCCGACCCGCAAGCCCGCCCCGCTTTACGGCCAGGTCTCCCAACCATCGACGAGGCGGCGTGACCCGGCACATACCCTGGATTTTGACAGCGGTCGTCGGCCTTGTCGCGCTCACCATCGTGGCCGTGTCACGCGGCGAGGCGGTCAATGCGTTGTGGATCGTGATCGCCGCGGTCAGCTGCTTCCTGGTCGCTTACCGCTATTATGCATTGTTCATCGCGCGCCATGTGATGCAGCTCGATCCGGCGCGGCCGACCCCGGCGCTGCGCCGCGCCGACGGGCTGGACTATGTGGCGACCGATCGCACCGTGCTGTTCGGCCATCATTTCGCGGCGATCGCAGGCGCCGGACCGCTGGTGGGGCCAGTGCTGGCCGCGCAGATGGGCTATCTGCCAGGCACCTTATGGATCATCTTCGGCGTGGTGCTGGCGGGCGCGGTGCAGGATTTCATGATCCTGTTCATTTCGATGCGGCGCGACGGCAAATCGCTGGGCGAGCTGATCCGCCTCGAAATGGGGCAGGTCGCCGGCACCATCGCCCTGTTCGGCGCCTTCATGATCATGGTCATCATCCTGGCCGTACTGGCGCTGATCGTGGTCAAGGCGCTGGCCGAAAGCCCTTGGGGCATGTTCACCGTGGCGGCCACCGTGCCGCTGGCCATGGTGATGGGCGCCTATACACGCTGGGTGCGACCCGGCCGCATCGGGGAGGTATCCATCCTGGGCCTCATCGGCCTGCTGGCGGCGATCGTCTATGGTCAGGCGATCGCGCAATCGCCCCTCTGGGGGCCGATCTTCACCTTCACGCCGGTGCAGCTGTGCTGGATATTGATCGGCTATGGCGCCGTGGCGTCCGTCCTGCCGGTCTGGCTGCTGCTGGCGCCGCGCGATTATCTGTCGACCTTCCTCAAAATCGGTGCGATCGCCGCGCTCGCCATCGGCATCGTCATCATGGCGCCGCCGCTCAAAATGCCCGCCCTCACCCAGTTCGCGGCGGGCGGCGGCCCGGTCTGGGCGGGCGGCCTGTTCCCCTTCCTCTTCATCACCATCGCCTGCGGCGCGGTGTCGGGCTTTCACGCCCTGATTTCCAGCGGCACCACGCCCAAGCTGATCGCCAGCGAAAGCCACGCGCCCTTCATCGGCTATGGCGCGATGCTGATGGAGGCGTTCGTGGCGATCATGGCGCTGGTCGGCGCCTCCATCCTCGACCCCGGCATCTATTTCACGATGAACAGCCCCACGGCAATGATCGGCACGGACGCTGCCAGCGCATCGGCGGCCATCACCGCCATGGGCTTCCCGATCACGCCCGATATGATCGCGCAAACGGCGAAGGATGTCGGCGAACATACGATCATTTCCCGCGCCGGCGGCGCGCCGACGCTGGCGGTCGCCATGGCGGAGATCTTCAGCCATGTCGTCGGCGGCCCGGCGATGAAGGCCTTCTGGTATCATTTCGCCATATTGTTCGAGGCGCTATTCATCCTGACCGCCGTGGACGCTGGCACCCGCGCGGGCCGCTTCATGCTTCAGGACCTGATCGCGCTGGCCGTGCCCGCTTTCAAGGAAACGAACAGCCATGCGCCCGGCGTCATCGCAACCGCGCTCTGCGTCGCGGCCTGGGGCTTTTTCCTGTATCAGGGCGTCACCGACCCTCTGGGCGGCGTCAACACGCTCTGGCCAGTGTTCGGCATTTCCAACCAGATGCTCGCGGCGATCGCGCTGATGCTCGGCACCACCGTGCTGTTCCGCATGAAACGCGACCGATTCGCCTGGGTGACGATGCTGCCCACGACATGGCTGCTGATCTGCACGCTGTCGGCCGGCTGGCTCAAGCTGTTTTCGACCGATCCTAAAGTCGGTTTCCTTGCCCATGCCGCCCGGTATGACGCGGCGGCGGATGCAGGCGCATTACTCGGCCCTGCCAAGTCGATGGCGGAGATGCAGCGCATCATCTTCAACGACCGGGTCGACGCCGCCTTGGTCGCGATCTTTCTAGCCGTCGTGCTGGCGATCCTGTTCTTCACGGTGAAGACCTGCCTGGCGGCCCGCAGATGCGCAGCGCCCACCACCCGTGAAATCCCCGCCCAGATGGTTCCGGCCCAATGAACCGCTTGTTCTGCCTTATCCGCCAGACGGCGCATCTTATGGTTGGCATACCGGATTATGACGCCTATCTGCGCCACATGGCCGATCGCCATCCCGAACAGCCGGTGATGGACCGAACCGCCTTTTTCCGTGACCGGCAGGAAGCCCGTTATGGGGGCCGCAATAGCGGACGTTGCTGCTGATTTTGCAACTTTATTACAATATATTGCAATTTTACGAACGGAAAATTTAGATTTTCGGCGTTTTAGCTATTGCTGTTTCATACACCTCTGATACGGGCCGCCCATCCTTGGTGCCCGACAGCCTGGGGATGTGCCCCCTGCCCGTCCCTTGCGGCAGGGGGCACTCGCTTCATCCCTTTGCGTTGAAGCCAGCCACCATCCCCGCCGTGATCGACAGCGCAATCTCCGCCGGTCCGATAGCGCCAATGTCCAGCCCTGCCGGTCCGTCAATCCGGGCCAGCGCCTGCGCGGAAAAACCCATCGCGCGCAGCCGGTCAAGCCGCGCGGCTTGGCTGCGTCGCGATCCCAGCGCCGCGACATAACCGGTTGGCGCGCGCAGCGCCGCGGCAAGCGCCGGGTCGTCAATCTTGATGTCATGGCTGAGCGTCACGACCGCCGTTGATTCGCCAGGATGCCGCGCCGTGATCGCCTCGTCGGGCCAGCGATCATCCAGTTCGACGCCGGGAAAGCGTTCTGCGGTCAGGAAGCGCCCACGTGGATCGATCACCACTGGCCGGACGCCGATGGCCTGCGCCAGCGGGACAAGCGACTGGGCGATCTGCACCGCGCCCACGATCAGCAGACGCCGCGGCGGATCATAGCGATTGAGGAAGACGCCGTCCCGGACGCCCTCCCGCGTTTCGCCGCTGCTCAGGTCGGTGGCGAGCGTGAGCGCCCGCCCCTGCGCGCTTTCAGCGGCAATGCGATCGAACAGCGCGGGCGCGAAGCCAGCCTCCGCCACCGCCTGCACCAGCACGGCGATCTCGCCGCCACAGGGCAGCCCCGCTTCCCAGGCGTCACCATCGGCCACGCCATAGGTCTGGATATGGGCCGGCCGGCCGGCGATTACGGCAGCCGCGCGCTCAAGCACATCGGCTTCGACGCAACCGCCGGAAATGCTCCCTTCCAGTCGACCGTCCTGATGAACGAGCATATGGCTGCCCCTGGGCCGGGGGGCCGATCCCCAGGTGGAGATGACCGTGGCCAGCGCCATAGGCGCGCCGCGCCATTCGATCGCCTTGCGAATCACCGCGCCATTATCGTTCAATGCCAAACTCCCTGGCCAGCACATGACGCTCTTCACGTCGCCCGGCAGGAATGGGGATGACGAGCGCCTAGTGCAAGCGCCGGCCGGTCCACACCACCCGGCCGACGATGTCGACCAGCGCAGGATCAATATCGGTCCAGTCGGGATAATGCGCATTGTCGCTCAGCACGCTGAACCGGCCCCGGAGCGGTCCCAGCGCGATCCGCTTCACCATCAGAACGCCATCCAGCCGCAGGACATAGACGCCATCCCGCAACCGTTCGGCGTCATCATCATGATCGACCATGATATCGTCGCCGTCGCTCAAGGTCGGCGCCATCGATTCGCCATCGACGCGAATGATCGATACGCGCTGCGGCCGCACCCCCAGATGGCGCAGCCAGCGCGCGTCGAAGGCCATCACGCCCGCCGCGCGCTCATCCTCGTCCAGCGTGCCGCCGCCTGCCGAGGCACCCAGCGAAAGGCGGGGGACGGACACCACCGCAGGCGTGCCGCGCACCCGCGCGGACACGACCGGCGCGGGCGTTCCGCCGCCGAGCAATTCTTCGGACACCCCGAAATAACGGGCCAGCACGCGCCGGTCGTCCTCATCCAGTTTCCGCGGCGTGCCGCGCTTGATGAACTGCTGGATATAGGCCGGGTTGCGGCCGATCAGCCGGGACAGATCGGCGTAATTTTCCCCACGTTCGGCAATCAACCGATCCAGGGCGATCCGGGCATCCTGCGCTTGGTCCATATCCGGTCCATTACCGATAAGATTTTTCCTAGACAAGTAGGAAATAGGGTCTGACATAGGAATATACCTATTGGCTCGCATCGGGCGAGTCGCCATGACTGGGGAGATGAGACGCGATGCTCTTGCGTATGATCGAGACATTCCTGCGCCAGAACGACATGCCGCCGACCACATTCGGCCGCCATAGTGCGCGCGATCCGCGCCTGGTGTTCGATTTGCGGCTGGGCCGCGAACCGGGCGAGCGGTTGACGAGGCGTGTAGAACATTTCATGAACACTTATCGCAGGAGCCGGGGCCAATGACAAGGGTCGATCACTATTTCCGCCAGCCCAACCTGATCCGAAGTCAAGCGATCGGCGGCGGTTCGCCCGATCCGTTGCCCAGGTTGCTGGCGCAAATGCTCGCACGGGCGGGCGCCCCGGCGACGATCGAGCGCGCCACCAGCCGCCCCTGGGCAAGCGCCCTGTTTGAAGGACGGCGCCACGCGATTGGGTTGAGAATCGCCGGACCGGACAGGCAGGAGCGGCAAACGGCCTTCACCACCGGCCTGGGCGATGCCGAATGGGCCTTATCCGGGCATTTCGTCGCCGATATCTGCGTCGATGAAGCCGGGGAAGATGCAGAAGGCCTTTGGCTTCAATTGTCCGCGCTGACTATCCGCGACTGGTAGAGGCGGCCGATCAGCGAGGCCGGGCAGCGATGTTGCGCAAGGCCCCCAGGGCTGCGCGCAACGCCTCGTCAGCGTCGGGCGCCACGCAATCACGCACCGGCACCGCCGGTGCGACCGGCATGTCGGCCAGCACCTGAGTGACATCGCCGGCGGCGGCGCGTCGGCGGGACGCCAGGCCCTGCTCCAGCCTTTCGGTCAATTGCGCGATCGACAAGCCGTGCGTCGGCAAGGGGCGCGGTGCAGGGCGCGGCCCGGATTCCTGATGAAACTGGGCCTCAGGCGCGCTGCGCAGGACGGGACCGGCCTCCACCGGTGCATCGCAATCATCCGGCAGCGAGGCGTCGGCGGCCGATGGTCGGACGATCGCCGTGGCTGCGTTTTCCGTTTCTTCCCCTGACCTGGAGAAGGGAGCGGCAGGCCGTAGAAAGGCGGGTTCGGACAATTGCTCCTCGGCCAACGGCATGGGCGCACGGGGCATGGCGAAAGTGGATGATGGCGAGGCTGACCGCGGCCCCGATTCGGGACGGATCACCAGTGGACGGCGGCTGGTTTCGGGGCGAGCGAAAATCTCGACCCCGTCGAAATCGCGGCTGGCGAAGATGGGAGGACGCGGCGGCGCATCGGGATGCGCGTCGGCGCGACGCAAAGTCGGCGCGTCCGGTTCGGCGACGGGCATGGCGCGTCCGCGCGCCAGAGCGGTCAGCTTGGAAAAGGCGAAACCCATCTTATTTGCTCCCTGGACGCGTCCACCGCGCCCGTCTTCTTCCCACTCATCATCCGCGACCGGCGGATCACGACGCAACATGGCCAATAGCCCGATCGCCAACAGCGCAGCGAAGCCGGCCATCAGCAGCCGGGCCGTCAGCCCCAGCGGCGGCGCGGCGGCGGGCAGCGCTTCGCTGAAACCGCTTGACGCCACGATCATTTCCAGCAGGCCCACAGGCGTCGCCAGCAGGGCGACCGCAGCGGCAGCGCCCACCAGCGCCGCCTTCATTGCTCCGAGACTGCCTCCTGCCGTCTTCAACCCAATGGCCTTTATTCTTGCTCACGCCGCCACACGTGCCCGGACGGGCCGCGCCAGCAGGCGTTGGTAAACAGGTTCGTAACGCAAAATGTTTGACGACCAGTTACGCTCCCGCTCGACAAAGGCGCGCGCAATAGCGCCACGCTCTGCCCAGGGGCTGCGGTCGGCGAACAGGCCGGCCAGCGCATCGGCGATGGCGGCCGGATCGTCGGGCGCGAACAGCGTGCCGGTCACGCCGTCCTCGATCAGTTCGCGATGTCCGCCAACGCTCGACGCGGCGACCAGCCGGCCCTGCGCCATCGCCTCCAGGGGCTTCAAAGGCGTGACCAGATCGGTAAGGCGCATCGCCTTGCGCGGATAGGCCAGCACGTCGATCTGCGCATAATAATGTTCGACCTGATCGTGCGGCACGCGGCCGACGAAGATGATATGGTCGTTGAACGGCGAGGCCAGCGCCTGTTCGCGCAGCGCCTGCTCGCAAGGACCGCCGCCGACCAGCAGCAGCTTTGCCTGCGGCCGCGCGCGCACCAGTTGCGGCATGGCCGCGATCAGGTCGTCCAGCCCTTCATAATCATAAAAGCTGCCGATGAAACCGACCACATCCGCGCCGGCAAGGCCCAGCGTCGCCGTGAGCGCCGGATCGCGTGGCGCCGGCGTGCCGAACTGCGTCATATCGACGCCATTGGGCGACACGATGATCTTGGCCGGGTCGATGCCGCGCGCAACCAGATCGCCGCGCAGCCCCTCGCAGATGACCGCCACGGCATCCGCGCTGCGCACCGCGCGGGTTTCCAGCTGCCGCGTCAACCAGTAGCGCGGGCTGTTCTCCGCGCCAGCGCCATTGCCCACCGCCGCATCTTCCCAAAAGGCCCGGATTTCGTAGATCAAAGGGATGCCATGCCGCTTCGCCACGCGCTGCGCGGCCATGGCGTTGAGCACCGGCGAATGGGCGTGGATCACGTCAGGCCGCCATTGCCGCACCAGCGCATCAATCGCATCGGCATGGGCCGAAAGATCGCGCCACTCGCGCAGCACGGCATTGCCTTTCGCCGGATCGCCTGGCGTGCGGTGGAAGGTCAGCCCATCCACCACTTGCTCGGTCGGACCGGCCGCGCTGTGGCGACGGCCGGTGATGCCGCGCACCTCCCACCCCTTGTCGATCTGCGCGCGCAGAATCGCCCTGGTGCGGAACGTATATCCGCTGTGCATCGGCAGGCTGTGGTCCAGCACATGAAGAATGCGAGTCATAGCCAGTCCTGTCTGCCGCAAAAGGTTTAACGCCCCGTCAACTCTGTCACGCTAGGAGAAAGCGCGTACGTACTGGAAGTTCAAGCGAGCGATGATCGACACACTGTCCCTGCTGATCAGCCACGGCGTGATCCTGCTCGCCGCATGGCGGCTGCTGCCGCGTGGCGACCTGGACCGTGACCCGGAACCGCAGGAGCCGCGCGGCGATGCGTGATCTGTTCTTCATCGCCTTTCTGGGCATCTTTGGCTTGATGGGCCTGCGCCGGCCATTCCTGCTGGTCGCGGTCTATGCCTATATCGACATCGTTTCACCCCAGCGCCTCTCTTATTTCCTGCTCAATTCCATTCCCATTTCCGCCATCGCCTTCGCGGCCATGGTTGGCGCGTGGCTGGTGGTGGATGACAAGAAGGATTGCCGATTCTCCGCGCGGCAGGGGCTGATGCTGCTGTTGCTCGCCTGGTGCGGCTACACCACCTTGACGGCGGATTTCCCGGCGGAAGCGCTCACCAAATGGAACTGGGTGTGGAAGGCGATCATCGCCGGCGTCTTCCTGCCGCTGGTTTTGCGCACGCGCCTGCGAATCGAGGCGCTCGCCTTGTTCATGGTTTTGTGCGCCAGCACGATCATCATCAATGGCGGCATGAAAACGGCGCTCTCCGGCGGCGGCTATGGCGTGCTCAACCTGATGGTCGAAAATAACAGCGGCCTTTATGAAGGCAGCATCATCAGTTGCGTCGCCATTTCGCTGATCCCGATCATCCTGTGGCTGTCGAAACATGGCACGATCTTTCCGCCCGACTGGAAGGTGAAGGCCTTCTGCTACTGCCTTTGCCTCGCCTGCCTGCTGATGCCGGTCGGCACCGAAGCGCGCACGGGCCTGGTCTGCATCGTCATCCTGGCTGGGCTGATGTTGCTGCGGTCGAAACGGAAATTCGTCTATGGTCCGCTCATGCTGCTGGCCGCGCTGGCCGCCGTGCCCTTCCTGCCGACCAGCTTCACCCAGCGGATGGAGACGATCGAAAATCACCAGGGCGACGAAAGCGCCTCCACGCGCGTTGCCGTATGGATGTGGACGCTCGATTATGTGAAGCAGCATCCCGGCGGCGGCGGCTTCGACAATTATCTCCAGAACAGCTTCACCTATTTCGCGCAGAGCACCGTCGCGGATGGCGGTGGCAGGCGAGTCGAGCGCCGCCTGGTCACTGACCGTGGCCGCGCCTATCACAGCGCCTATTTCGAGCTGCTGGGCGAACAGGGCTATTTCGGCTTCGCCATCTGGGCGCTTCTTCACCTCATCTGCTTCATCCGCACCGAATCGATCCGGCGATTCTACCGCAACCGGGACGGACCGGACGAAGCCTGGATCGCCCCGTTCGCGCTGGCGCTGCAACAAGGACATATCATCTACATGATCGGGTCGCTGTTCGTGGGCATTGCCTATCAACCCTTCATCTTCATGATGCTGGCGCTCCAGATCGGGCTGGACACCTATCTCACCCGCAAGCGCCGGGCGGCGGCAAAGCGCACGCTGGACGCGTCGCTCGCGATGCAAGGCGGCCTGCCGGCATGAAGGGAGAGTTGCGTGCACTGGGGCTGGCCCATGGCCTGCTGCTCGGACTGCTGCTTGCATTGCCGCTGGTCGCATCGCCAAGGCTGCTGCCCTGGGCGGCCGAAGCCCTGTTCATCATGGGCGGGTTCCAGCTTCGCCTGGCCGACCGTCGGTGGGACATGCGCGGCGGTCCGCTGGGGTGGATCAGTCATATCCGCATGGCGCCCGGCCGCCTCCTCCCTTGGGGTGCAGCGGCGGTGGTCGCGCTGATCGCTCGCCGGACGCAGGATGCGCAGGCGATCATCGGCGCGGCCCTGCTATGTGAACTGCTGCTTTATCCGATGTGCGCGCATCTGATCGGCCGGCTGGCGCGGCCTTTGGCCGCTGCCCTGCTACTGCTGCTGATCGCGGGTCAGGCGGCGGCAGGCAGTGAAATGATGCGCTATATGCTCGCATTCATCACCGGCATGACCGCCTGCCTGGTCTGGCTGCGCGGCCCGGACGGCGACGCGCGCGCCACCGGCCTGGCTTTTGCGGGGCTGAGCGCAGCGGTGGCCGCGCCGATGGCGGCTCCGCAGCTTCTGCCCTTCGCGGTGCCGGCTGGCAGCGTCTGCGCGGTGCTGGCGCTGGCCAACCTGTCCGTCCTGCGCCGCCGCCCTGTTCCATGGTGCAGCAACGGCGGCCAAGACCGGCTCAAGCGGGGGCTGTGGCCGATTCCGTCATGGCTTTCCTGAAGGCCTCGACGAAGGCGGGGATATCATCGGGTTTGCGGCTGGTGATCAGATTGCCATCGACCACGACCGGCTGATCCACCACCTGCGCGCCCGCATTGGCAAGATCCGTGCGGACCGATGGCCAGGACGTCACGGTTCGGCCACTAACGCAGCCGGCCTCCACCAGCAACCAGGGACCGTGGCAAATGGCGGCGACGGGCTTGCCTGATGCAACGAAATCGCGGACGATGCCCACCGCCTTGTCGTTCATGCGCAAAGTATCGGGATTGGCGACGCCGCCGGGCAGGATCAAGCCGTCATAGTCATCGATCCGCACCGCATCCAGGGTGATGTCGGGACGAATCGTGTCACCTTTCTTGTCATGCTCCATGCCCTGGATCGGATCGGTACCCGGCGATGCGAGCGTCACGCTGGCGCCGGCATCCAGCAGCTTTTGCCGGGGTTCGAATAATTCAGATTGTTCGAAACCGTCGGTCGCGACGATCAGGATGCGGCTCTGCTCAATGGCTGGCATGTCATTCTCCTTGAGTTGGGGGATGCCCATCAACGGCCGATCCCGCCCTGGAGTTGCGGAACGAAGCGATGAACAGCGGGTTTTGCGCCATGAGAAGGAAAACATGGCCCAATCCGCCCTCGTTCACACCAACGACACCAGTCCCGGCATTACGCGCCGCGCTCTGAAGCGCGGCTGGGCCTATTATGACGGCGATGGCAATCGCATCACCGACCGGGAGGAAATCGACCGACTGAACGCGATCGCCCTGCCGCCGGCCTATCGCGACTGCTGGTTCTGCCCCTCGCCCCATGGCCACATCCAGGCAGTTGGTTATGATGATCGGGGGCGCAAGCAATATCGCTATCATCCCGATTTCCGATCCGCCCGCGAGGCGGAAAAATATGGCGGCTGTCCCGACTTCGGCCGAGCCCTGCCCAAATTGCGCGCGCGCCTCGATCGCGACCTGTCGAAACGCAGCCTGCGCAAGGAACGCACCATGGCCGCCGTCGTCCGGCTGCTCGATCTTGCCAAGCTGCGCGTGGGCAACGAACATTATGCGACCACCAACAAGAGCTTCGGCGCGACCACCCTGCGGCGCCGTCACCTCGACATTGACGGGCGCACACTGACGCTGCGTTATCGCGCCAAATCGGGCAAGGTGCATCAACTGTCCGTCACCGACACCCGGCTGCTGCGCTTCGTGCGCCAGGTGCAGGATCTACCGGGGCAACATCTGTTCCAATATCTGGACGAAGACGGGGAAGCCCGGCCGATCAGTTCCAGCGACGTCAACGCCTATATCGCCGAAGCCATGGGCGCGCCCTTCACCGCCAAGCATTTTCGCACCTGGGGCGCATCGACCATCGCCTTCCAACAGTTGGCGGCGGGTCATGTGTCGATGAAGGATATGATCGCCCCGGTTGCGCAGGCGCTGGGCAACACGCCGGCGATCAGCCGCAAATCCTATATCCACCCTGCCCTGATCGCCCTGTGCAAGGATGGGCAGGATGAATGGCGCGCCGGACTTCGCCTGCCGCGCCGCACCCGCTATCTTTCCCGCGAAGAGCGCGGCCTGATCCTGTTCCTCGACGAAATCGCGAACTGCGCACCACTTGCCGCAGCGGCTTGAACCGCAGCGGGTTAATGCTCTACCCCAAAGGCCAAGCCCGCGGGTCCAAGGCCCGCCCCGACATCGTTTCAGCAAGACAGGACAGGCATGGCCGATCCAAAAGACCCCGCCCTCCCCACAACTCCGTTGCGCGCGCCGAACCTTCAGGAAATGTGGCGTGCGACCAGCGACTGGTTCGCGGTGCATTATGTCCAGATCCTGATCGCCATCGGCGCGGCGGTCGTCATCTATTTGCTGCTCGCGACGCTCAAGGAATTGGGCAAGCGGCACAAGGGGCGGCGCGGCGCCACGATCGGCTACACCAATGTGCTGGGCCGCACCGTCGCCAAGACTACGCATTTCTTCATGGTGATGGTCGCCGCCCGGCTGGTCGCGGGCTATGCCGATGCGCCGCCCGTCATCAGCCGCACCGTTATTTTCCTCTTCACCATCGCCACCGTGCTACAGGCCGCGATCTGGGCGCGCGAAGTGATATTGGGCCTGATCGAGCGCAAGACGCTGGCGGAGGACGGCCAAGGCGAAACGCTGGCCAACGCCATGGGCCTGATCCGTGTGCTGGTAACGGTGGGTCTGTTCGCGATCGCGGCAATCGTTGTGCTCGACAATCTGGGCGTCAACGTCACGGGCCTGGTCGCGGGTCTTGGCATCGGCGGCATCGCCATCGGCCTGGCGGCGCAGGGGATATTTTCCGACCTGTTCGCCGCCTTGTCGATCATCTTCGACCAGCCGTTCCGCCGGGGCGAGGCCATTTCCTATGACAACACCACCGCCACGGTGGAGAAGATCGGCCTCAAATCGACCCGGTTGCGCGCCCTGACCGGCGAGAAGAAAGTGATTTCCAACGCCAACCTGCTGCAAAAGGAAATCACCAGCTACCAGACGCTCGACCATCGGCGCCTGAAATTCGCCATCGGCGTCATCTACCAGACGCCGCCCGACGTGGCCGAACAGATCCCCGACATATTGAAAGCCATCGTCGATGATCTGGGCGCGACATTCGTGCGTTCGGGCTTTGTCGGCTTTGGCGGGTCCAGCCTGGATTTCGAGCTGGAATTCGAAGTCTATCTGCCGGGATGGGACGACATCTACCTGATCCGGCATAAGATCGGCCTCGCCATCCTGCGCCAGTTCAATGAACGCGGCATCGAGTTCGCCTATCCGACGCAGACGACATTCACCGCTGCGCCCGATGGCCGCATGATCATGCCCTATGCGGAAGTGCAGCCGGTCAAGAGCGTCGATCTCGACCATTAAGGCGGATCGGCGCGGGGACGACTCGCCTCGTCGGCGCGCGCTTGCGGGCCACGGGGCGACGTTCTAGCCGGTTGCGCCATGAACATTCTTCACGCCACGCTTGCCGCCGCTGCTTTCGCCGCGTCCCTCGCCACCCCTTTCACCGCCCATGCCGAAGGGCTGGGCGGTGAAATCAACTATGGCCGCGCTGATGGCCATTGGGGCACGGAGATCGGGGCGGGCTATGCGCTCGACATGGCAGGATTCAGCCTGACGCCGGGCGGCGGCGTCTATCTTCGCGATGGCGAGACCAAGCTTTATGGCCGGGTCGAGGCTGCTTACACCATCCCGCTGTCCGCGACGATCGGCGCGGGCGCGCGCTTCAGCGGCGACGATGTTCGGCCCTATGCGACGCTCGCCATGCCGATCATCCCCAAACTGCGCGCCAAGGCCAATGTCGGTCCCAAATATTATGCGGTCGGCCTGACCCTGGGCTATTGACCAAAGTCGCGCCTCATGGGGGGCAGCGCTGCCGCGCTTGTCCGCTTCTTCCTCTTGCAGTCGATGCATAGCGGCCTTCGGATATTGCGTGCATCATGCGCGTTTTGCGCTTCGTCCGGGGATCGGTCCGGCGCCTGCCCTTTGCGTCAAGGTCAGAAGCGGGCATAGTTCGCCAGTTTCATATGGAGGAGACCGTTTTCCGTGACATCCCGCGAACTGACCGGTTTTCTGCCCCTTGACGACGCCCAGACCGCCCGTGCCGGCTGGCCTCGCCGTCTGTCCGACACGGCCTGGCGCACCGGCTTTGGCGCAATCGGCTGGCCCTGGCTGCTCGCCAGCCTGTCAGGCGGGCGCAAGGCGGACAAGCGCGCGCTGCTGGACGAGCTTGGCCTTGCCCATGACGCGCTGCCGCACCTGGGCAGCTGGAAGGCGGATGTCGGCTTCCTGCGCCACATCGTACGGGAAATCGCCCGGCTGCGCCCGGCCCATGTCGTGGAACTCGGCGCGGGCGCGTCCTCGCTGGTGGCGGCGCAGGCGCTGCTCCTGCATGGCGGCGGACAATTGCACAGTTTCGATCAGCATGGCGGTTTTGTGGAGGCCACCCGTCAGTGGCTGGCGGAACATGGCCTTGCCGTGGATATTCGTCACGCCCCCCTGATCCATGACAGCAAGGACTGGCCGGGACGCTGGTATGCGATCGACGACTTGCCGGACCAGATCGACCTGCTCATCATCGACGGTCCACCCTGGAGCGTTCACCCCCTGGTGCGCGGCGCCGCGGACAGCCTGTTCGCGCGCCTGTCGCACAATGGCGTCGTCCTGCTGGACGACGCGGCGCGGCCGGGCGAACGGCTGGGGGCGCG
>NZ_AYOY01000102.1 GCF_000508185.1 Sphingobium sp. C100
TCCCGCGTCGGCGCCGCGGGTCATTGATCTGGCCGTGGAAGGAAGGGGGCGATGATGTTCGCGCCCTTCCCCGGCTTCATCACTGGCTGATGGCGGCGGCGATCCTGCTCGTCATGGAGTTCGCCGTCCCGCTCTTTGCCGCCTTCATCTGATCGGGCGGCGGCCCCGGCTCAGGCCTTGATCTTCCAGCCGCGCCGCAACAGCGTGTAGCAAAGGCCGCCGAAGACCAGGTTGAGCGCCAGCAGCACCAGGCTGCCCGTCACCACATTGGTATCCGCCGCCGCAACGAAGCCGTAGCGAAAGCCGGAAATGATATAGAAAAAGGGATTGGCGTGGCTGATGTCCTGGAAAATGGGCGGCAGCCGGTCGATCGAGTAAAATGTGCCCGACAGCAGCGCCAGCGGCCCGATCACGAAATTGGTCACCGCAGCGCCATGGTCGAATTTTTCCGCCCAGATCGATGTCAGCACGCCCAGAAAGGCGATGAAGCTGGTGCCGAGCAGCCCGAACCACAGCACCGCCCACAGATGCGCCGGCGTCACATGCACGCCGGGCCACGCCGCCATCGCCAGCCACAGGGCGCATCCCACGAAGATCGCGCGCGTGACCGATGACGCCACCAGCGCGAACAGCAATTCGCTGACCGAAATGGGCGGCATCAGATAGTCGACCAGCGTCCCCTGCACCTTGCCCACCATCAGCGAAAAGCTGGCATTGGCGAAACAGGCGTTGATCATGCCCATGATGATGAGGCCGGGCGCGATGAAGTCGGCGAACGGCACCGCCTCCCCGCGCAGCGCCACCGTCCGGCCGCTGCCGCCCAGCGCGACGATGAAGATGATGAGGAACATCAGCGTCGTGATCGCGGGCGCCCACACCGTCTGAAGCTGCACCTTCAGGAAGCGTCGCACTTCCTTGCGATACAGCGCCCAGGTGCCGGCCCAGTTGATGTTGCGGATCTGCGGCACGCCAGGCTCGGCGAACGGCGCGGCGGTCGCCCGGTCCTTGGAAAAGGGGGCGGCAATTTTGGGCTGGTCGTTCATGGCTGGATCGACTATCGGCTGGTCCGTTGTGCTGCAAGGGGTCAGGTCCAAGGATTTGAACCTGCGCGCTCGGCTTCCCATATAGGAAGCAATCTGAAATTTGTGAGGAGTTTTTCATTGTCCTGGACTGACGAGCGCATCGACCAGCTCAAGGGGATGTGGGAACGCGGCCTGACCGCCAGCCAGATCGCCGATGAATTGGGCGGAGTCAGCCGCAATGCCGTGATCGGCAAGGCGCACCGCCTGGGGCTGCAATCGCGCCCGTCCCCGGTGAAGGCGAACGAAGCGCCCAAGCGCACCGCCGCCCCGGCGCGCAAGCCCGCGCCCGCCACGCCGGAGGTTGAGGCGCCCCGCGTCGCCGCCCCGGCCCC
>NZ_AYOY01000103.1 GCF_000508185.1 Sphingobium sp. C100
GGCGCGCCGGGCGCCAGCGTCACCAACGTCCATATGGAAGCGGGCAGCGTGTCGCCCGGCGACCTGCGCGCCGATGTCAAGCGCGGCATCTATGTCACCGAGTTGATCGGCATGGGCGTCAATGGCGTCACCGGCGACTATAGCCGGGGCGCGGCCGGGTTTCTGATCGAAAATGGCGCGGTGATGAACGCCGTGTCGGAAATCACGATCGCGGGCAATCTCAAGGATATGTTCCGCGCCCTGGTGCCAGCCAGCGACCTATATTTCCGCTATGCGATGAACGTGCCGACCATCCGCATCGACGGAATGACCGTTGCCGGAGGCTGACCCCCATTTGCGGGCGGTCGTGTCCGCCGTGGCGGATGCGGCCGACCATGCGCTGACTCTGTGGGCCAATGGGGAAACCCGTGTCCGCCAGTGGGAAAAGGTGCCCGGCCACCCCGTTTGCGAGGCCGACCTGGAACTGGACGCTATGCTGCGGACCAGTTTGACCGCGATTGACCCGATGGCGGGCTGGCTGTCGGAGGAAACGGCCGACACCGTGCATCGCCTGGGCTTGTCGCGCGTCTGGGTGGTCGATCCGATCGACGGCACGCGCGATTATCTGCGCGGCCGGCCGGGATGGGCGGTGTCGGTGGCGCTGGTGGAGGATGGAGCCGTGCGGATCGGCATATTGGCCGCGCCCGCGCGCAATGAGCTTTGGATCGCGCGGGCAGGGCAGGGAGCGACGCGCAACGGCAAAATGCTCAAGGCGGGGTCGCGCAGCCTGTTGCCGGGCGCGCGGGTGCCGGCGGACCAGCTGCCCCGTGCCGATCGCGATCTCATCACGGTGGAAAAGCCCAACAGCATCGCGCTGCGCATGGCGATGGTCGCCGCTGACGAGGCCGACCTGGTCGCGACGGTGCGCTGGGGCAATGAATGGGATGTCGCGGCGGCCGCCCTGATCTGTCAGGAGGCCGGCGCGACCGTAACCGATGCGCTGGGCGATCCGCTGCGCTTCAATCGGCCCCAGCCCACGGCTTTTGGCCTGTTATGTTCCGCGCCCGGCATCCACCGCGCGGCGACGGAGCGGCTCGCCCCGCGCGCGCAGGAGATATTGGGACGCGATTAGCGCCGCAGGACGCCTAAAGCTTGCCGTATTTGGCTTCGAAGCCCGCGACGTCGCCGGCCGCCAGATATTTCGCCTGGTCGACCCATTGGTCGCGCACCGGACGCCCCTTAAAATTGCCAAGCTTCGCATCGACCGCGGCGATGTCCGCATCCGACCAGGCAGCGATCTGGGCAAAACGAGTGACGCCCAGGTCGATCAGCAGCGCCTTGAGCTTGGGGCCGACGCCCTTGAGCCGGAGCAGATCGTCGGCGTCAGCGGTGGGAGCGGGCGTAGTGATGGCGGGAGAGGCTGGAACAGG
>NZ_AYOY01000104.1 GCF_000508185.1 Sphingobium sp. C100
GAGGGCATAGCGTGGATGGTACGCTAAACAACGCTAAGGGCGAACAATCAGCGAACGCTTAGGCGGCGCGGCTATCCGGCGGCAGATTGAGGGCCTTGCGGCCAGCGGAAGCGGCTGCTCGATCCCAGAGGAAATCGCCCGAGAAAGCAATATGCTCCCAACCTACTGGGGACGTATGGGCGAGTAGATCATCAGGCACCGCGACCGATGTTGATCGTAGATGCTGGGCGGCGGCATCCATGTAGATCGTGTTCCAATAGACGATCGCGGCGACGAGCAGATTGAGGCCGGACGCCCGATATTGCTGCGCCTCGTGGCTGCGGTCGATGATGCGGCCCTGGCGGAATGTGTAGATCGCCTGCGTCAGGGCATGGCGCTGCTCGCTGTTGTTGAGACCGGCATGGCATCGCCGGCGCAGATCGGGATTTTCTAGCCAGTCCAGCATGAACAGCGTCCGCTCGATCTTGCCGATTTCCTGTAGCGCGACATCGAGCTGGTTCTGCCGTTCGTAGGCAGCGAGCTTTCGCAGCATGACCGATGGCGCGACATGGCCGGCCTTGATCGACCCTACGAGGCGCAGCACGTCTTCCCATTGCTCACCGATGATGTCGGTGCGGATACGCTTGCCCAACAGCGGGGTGATGGACGGATAGGCCGTGACCGGCGCGATCGGCGCGAGCCGCCTGTCGGGGAAGTCGCGCAGGCGCGGGCAGAAGCGAAATCCCAGCATCGCGCACAGGGCGAAGACATGATCGGTCGCCCCGCCGGTGTCGGTGTAATGCTCGACGATCCTGAGATCGGTGCCGTGGCTGGTGAGGCCGTCGAGGACATAGGGCGCCTCATGCGTCGCGGCCGAGATCACTTTGACGTGGTAGGGCGCGCGCTGATCAGAATTATGGGTGTAGAAGCTGAAGCCATGATCGACGCCATAGCGGGCGTTGATATCGCCGCCCGACGCGCCGCGCTTCGCGGCCCTGAAGAACTGGCCATCGGAACTGGACGTGGTGCCGTCGCCCCATACTCGTGAGAATGGCAGGCGGTGGTGCGCGTTGATGAGGAGGGCCAGCGCCGCGCGGTAGCTGTCGTCGCGGATATAGGCGTCATGGGTCCAGAGGAGCTGATCGCGCGTGACGCCCTGACTCGCCGCCGCCATGCGCGACAGGCCGAGATTGGTCGCATCGGCGAGGATCGTGGCGAGCAGCGCGTTTTCATTGGGACACGGCTCGCCGGTACGCAGGTTGGTGAACGCCGCAAGAAAGCCGGTTTCCTGCGCCACCTCATGCAGTAGCTCGGTGATGCGGATGCGTGGCATCATGGCATCGAGCCGGTCGGCCAGCGCTTCGGCGTCGGGCGTCGCGATCGTGCGAACGGGGGATATCTGGAGGCGGTCGTCGCGATATCGCAC
>NZ_AYOY01000105.1 GCF_000508185.1 Sphingobium sp. C100
TGTAAGCGCTCAAGCAACCCCACCTACCAATTTAAATAACCGCCAGTTCTATATTTTCCGGCAGCAGTTTTTCAATATCTTCCACCGTTTCACAGTGCGGCAATCGCGTCAGTACCGTACGTAAATACGCGTAGGGTTCGAGTCCATTCGCTTTGGCGGTTTCTATTATGCTGTACAGCATGGCGCTGGCCTTTGCACCACGTTGACTATCGCTAAACAGCCAATTTTTGCGTCCAATCGCAAACGGTCTGATGGCATTTTCGACTGGGTTGTTGTCTATGTTCAGTCGGCCATCGCTGATGTATACCGTGAGCTTATCCCAGTTTTTATCAAGGTAGGCTAACGCTTCGCCCGTTTTTCCTTTAGGCAGGGTCTGTTGCAACGCTTTATCCAGCCAAGCTCTGAGTTTATTGAGCTGGGGAAGGCTTTTTTCTTGTCGAATTTGATATTTTTGTTCGGCTGATTGGTCTTTGATGCTAGCTTCGATAGCGTAAAGCCCTTTGATCATGGTGATCGCCATATCGGCTTTGCTGACTTTCCCTTTCGGGCTAGGGCTGACTTTTTGCGCCTCGATAAATTTACGACGAGCATGAGCCATGCAGCCTAATGCTGTGACGCCTTCTTGCTGCCCAATTCGGTGATAACCCGCGTAATCATCAGTTTGCAGGTAGCCTTGATAGTCGCCTAATAGCGAGGCTGCAACGTCTGTACGTCGACTACTCGCGTAATCAAATAAGATGATGGGATGTTCTCGATCACCGGTTTTTCGGACCCACATGTAGCTGAGACTTTCGGCCGTTTTATCCGGTTCTTTTAACACCTGCACCCGAGTTTCATCCATGTGGATGTAGTCGCTATCCAGAAGTTGATCATTCAGCAGGTTATAGAGCGGTTGCAGACATTCACTGCTTTTGATCATCCAGTTGGCTAAGGTGTTACGCGGTAAATGAATGCCCATTCGTTTGAAAATGGTTTCCATCCGGTAGAGAGGTAAACCGTCTTGATATTTGGCAACCGCAATGTGGGCGAGTAAGCCTGGGCTGGCATTGCTCTTAGGAAGCGGTTGTTTCGGAAGTTCAGCAATGTGCACGCCGTTTTCGCAGGCCTTACACGCGTATTTTTTGCGGGCATGAACGAGCACCTGAACCACAGCAGGAATAATATCCAGTTGTTCGCTGGTGTCTTCACCGATGCAGGTTTTTACACAGCCACATTCACAACGTTTATCGACTTCAGCAAGATCGTGTTCGATACGTACTCGCGGTAATACCGCAGGCAGAGGTTTACGGCCGGAGGCTTTTTTAGGCGCAGACGATACAGCATCAGAGGCTGATTCTGCGGTGCTCACTTCTGCATCAATGGACTCTGCGATTTCAGGAGCAGAGGCATCAT
>NZ_AYOY01000106.1 GCF_000508185.1 Sphingobium sp. C100
GGCGGCCTCATAGGCGCGCGCAGCCTCCTGCGGCCGGCCGGCGACGCCCAGCGTGTCGCCCAGGATGAGCCAGGCGGCGGGCGCACCGGGATTGGCGCGGCTGAGCAGGCGCGCGCGCACGACGGCATCTTCCGGCCGGCCAGTGCTGAGCAGCGCGCGAATATAGGGAATATTGTCGCGCGCGCTCGCCACATCGGCGGGCGCGGGGCCACCGGCCAGCGCTCCGTCGCGCGGGCTGGCGAAGGGATCGGCGGGCGGGCGCACCGGCCAGGCGGCGCGCGCCAGCATGTCGCTGGCCATCGTGCGATCGCCCAGCGCTTCCTGCGCACGGGCGGCAAGCGTCAGCACATAGGGGTCGGCATCGCGCTGCGCCACGATCGGCGCCAGGATAGAGGCCGCCGACGCATAATCGCCATTGTCGTAATATGCGCGGCCTAGCAGCGTGCGAGCGGTGCGATTGTCTGGCTGGACATCGACCAGGCCAGCCAGCGAGTCGGCGGCAAGAACGGCGTTGCCGTCCTGCAAATGCAGCACGCCGCGCAGCAACCGGGTAGCGGGCTCGCCGTCAAGGCGACCGGTGGTGCGATCCAGCAGCTTGCGCGCCAGATCGCCCTTCCCCGCCCGAGCGGCCATCACCGCCTGCATCATCCAGGCGCGGGCATTGCCCGGATCAAGCGCCAGGATGCGACGGGTGAGGCCCAACATCCGCGATGCCTGTCCCGCGTCGGCCAGCGTTGCGGCATATTGCTCCAGCGTCGCGACCGAATCCGGGTTCGCGGCCAGCGCCCGGTCGAACCAGGGGAGCGAGGCGGACAGGCCATATTGCGCGCGTGTGAGTTCCCCGCGCAAAGTCAGCGCCTTGGCGTTGTCAGGGGCAAGTGCCACTGCATGATCGGCGGCTGCGATCGCCCCGGCCTGATCGCCGACGGCGAGGCGGAACCGGCCGAGATCGACCCAGTTTTCGGGATCGGCCGGACCCAGCGCCAACGCGCGATCGAGCGCCGCGCGGGCCGCACGTCCATCGCCCTGCGCCAGCGCCGCGCGCGCGACGATGCGGGCGGCCGCCATGGCGGAGGCTTCGGGCAGATCGGACGCGCGCGCTTCCTTAAGGGCGCCGTCCACATCGCCTTGCAGGAACAGCGCCTGCGCCATGACCGCCCGCGTCTGGGCGGCCGGCTGGCCGAGCGCGCGAGCACGCTCCACCTCCGCCTGCGCGCCTGCGCCATCGCCCAGTTCGGCGA
>NZ_AYOY01000107.1 GCF_000508185.1 Sphingobium sp. C100
GGGGCGACCAGCCTCGCGAGCGGCGCCCGCGCCGCCTATTCCGAAGGCGGCCTCGCCGGGGTCGCGAAAGCGGGTGCCGGCGCCGTCGGCAACGCCGCGCGCGGCGCGGCGGGACGCATGTTCGGATCGGGCACCGGCGACGCGGGTGACGGTCCGCCGGCCTGGGCGAAGCGCATGCAACGGCGTCAGGGCACCGTGCATGGCGCGACCGCCGCCGCGCACACCATCCGCTCGGGAGACCGGGGCGGTCCCGGCGCCACTCCCAATCTGCCTAAGGAGGATTAAGCGATGCGCTGGAAACGCGCGGGCGTGCGCTATGCGGTATCGCCCGAACCCGAAACACCATGGCAACGCGCGGGTCAGGTCTGGGATGACCGGATCGGCAGCGCGCGCGTGCAGGCGCGCAACTGGCGGCTGATGGCCTTTGGCTGCATCGCGCTGACCGGACTGGTCGCGATCGACAATATCCGCCTGCGTGCCTCGGCGACGATCACGCCGTGGATCGTCCGGGTCGATCAGCTCGGCGCCGCGCAGGCGATCGGCCCGGCGAGCGAGGGCGCCCGGCCCAGCGATCGCGAGACGGCCTACGCCCTCGCCCGCTGGATCGAATGGACCCGCTCGGTGTCGATCGATCCGGTCGTGCTGCGCGGCAACTGGCTGCGCGCCTATGATTTCGTCACCGATCGCGGCGCCGCGACGCTCAATGCGCAGGCGCGCGCCAACGACCCGTTCGCGCGGGTCGGAGAACGCGCCGTGACGGTCGAGGTGCAGAGCGTCATCCGCGCCTCGCCCTCAAGCTTCCGCGTCGCCTGGACCGAATGCGCTTATGAGCGCGGGGCCTTCGCCGGCGCCGAGCGCTGGAGCGCCATCCTCACCATCGCCCATCAGCCACCGAAATCCGCCGAGACGATCGCGAAGAATCCGCTCGGCATTTACGTCCATGGCCTCGACTGGAGCCGCGAGCTTGGCGCGGCGGCCGTCCCGGCCCAATGCGGAGGAGCCGCCCGATGAAACCGCAACTCATTCCCGTCCTGCTGCTCGTGGCGGGCTGCGCGTCACAGCCGCGCCCCGCGCCGCGGATCACGCTCGACGCGCCGCCGGTCGCCGCGGAAATTCCCGATGACCGCCCCGAACGTGTCGAGGTGGTAGCGGTGCCCCAGCCGTTGCCGCTGCCGGGTCAGCTGAAGCCGCGACCGGCGG
>NZ_AYOY01000108.1 GCF_000508185.1 Sphingobium sp. C100
CTGGCTTTGCGATGCGCTGACCCCGATGGGCCAGCGTGACCCCCGCCGTGTTGCCCTGGAAGAGCGGATACGGACTGATCTGGCAATGTCGGGCATATTACCAGCCGACGTCGATCAGGCCACCGCGATCGTCGACGACGCCATCCGTGAGCAGGGACGGGCTTCGGGCAAGAAGAATGTGAGCCGGGCGGTATCGGAGCTGGTGCGCGCTGGCTTGCTCAAGCGGCACTATCAGGGCTATTGCGTCGATCACCATAATCGCGGTGCGCAGCGCCAAGCCGTCTATGTTCTGGCAGGCTGTGCGCGCGGTCTGATTGGCGGCAGACAAGAACAGCCAAGAGCCGTGCCGAGGCAGGCAGAACTAGCGTTCTGAACGCTTAGAAATCGACCAAATTTAACATAACTATTATTATCGCGCCGGAATTTTTCACATCGGGCAGCGTTCGCGAGAGCCAGTATCGAGCTTGCAGACATTGCTACGGCCGCCGTAACAGGAGACAAACCTCCAAAGAGCGCGGTCGGTACGGCAATCATATTGTAGCCGATTGCCGTCAAGATGTTTTGTCTTGAGATCCGCTGATAACGCCGGGCCATCGACAGGGTGATCGCAAGTTGTTCGATATCGCCGGTCAGCACCATCAGGCCGATCCCGCGCTTCTGCAGATCGCCGACCAGCCCAACGACGTGGGGTAGCGACCGTCCGATCCGGTCGAGCTTCCAGACTACGAGGGTGTCGCCATCACGCATGATGTCGAGTGCCTTGTCGAGCCCGGCCCGTTCGGTCGCACGGCCCGAGCACACGTCGTCGAACACCCGGTCGCATCCGGCACGATCCAGCGCATCGCGTTACAGATCGAGATTTTGCTCGCCTGTCGACACCCGCATATATCCGATCAACATCGACGTCCGCTCCTTCTTTCATTAATCTATCGAAGGATGGGGTTTACCGGCTATAGGTTTCTGGATGGGTAGATGTGAGATTGAGGGTCATCCAGCGGTCCGATCGTAATCGCCGGCCCGCTTCGCATCAAACCGGGGTTTGTTGGGAAGGCAGCCAGCCCAGACCGCCTTATGTAGGTTTTCTGTTCCGCTGCTACTCAAACCCCTTGTACCGGGATAGCGACGCTGGACGGCTCCCCTTCCCCCCCCCCCCCCCCC
>NZ_AYOY01000109.1 GCF_000508185.1 Sphingobium sp. C100
CGCCGTCAAGGGGCGCGCCCGGGCGGCAGCCATGACCAGTTGGTCAGGCTGCTCAAAAACTGGCTGCCAGTGGCGGTCGGCGTGCTCGCCGCGTTGCTGGCCACCGCGCCCTTTACCGGCGGCGACAAGGTGAGTTTCGTGCTGGACAAGAACAAGGTGGATGTCGCGCGCGAACGGATGCGCGTCACCGAAGCGCTTTATCGGGGCGAGGACAGCAAGGGTCAGCCCTTTTCCCTGCGCGCCGGCTCGGCCGTGCAGAAAAACTCCCGCGAGCCGATCGTCGATCTCAACGACCTGTCGGCCCGCATCCTGTTGTCGGACGGGCCGGCGCTGCTGACCGCGCAAAAGGGGCGATATGACATGGAAAGCGAACGAGTCGCCATCGATGGCCCGGTGCAGTTCGAGGCGGCCGGCGGCTATCGCCTGACAACGCGCGACGTGGGCGTCGACCTGACCAGCCGGCGGATGCGCAGCGCCGGCCGCGTCGATGGGCGCATCCCCATCGGCACCTTCAGCGCCGACCATCTGGAAGCGGACATGGCCGCGCGCACAGTGACATTGAACGGCCGCGCGCGCTTGCGCATCGAGCAAAATGGCCTCAAAGGGCAAAACTGATGAAACGCACCCTCCTGCTGCTGTCGATCGGATTCCTGGGCACCGCCGGCGTGATGATCGCCGGCGCAAGCGCACAGGTGCTGCGTAATCATGACAGCAACGCGCCTGTCAATTTCACCGCCGACCGGATCGAGGTGCAGGACCGCGCCGACCGGGTGCTCGTGTCCGGCAATGTCGAGGTGACGCAGGCCGGCATGACGCTGAACGCGGCGCGCATGACCGTGGCCTATCGCAACCAGCCGGGCGGCACCGGCACCAACGGCATCGAGATCGACCGGATCGACGCGTCTGGCAATGTCGTCGTGACCAAGGGGGACCAGACCGCGCGCGGCAATGTCGCCATCTACGACCTCAATGCCAAGCTGATCACCATGTTGGGCAATGTCGCGCTGACGCAGGGATCGAACCGACTGACCGGCGGGCGGCTGGTCATGGACCTCAACAGCGGCCGATCGACGGTGGACGGCCGATCGACCGGCGGCGGCGCGGG
>NZ_AYOY01000110.1 GCF_000508185.1 Sphingobium sp. C100
GCCCTGCCGACAGCTTGCCCCAGCGGAACTCGCTATGGTCGATCCACATGCGATGCATGATGACCGCAAGCTTACGGGCGACTGCGACACGGGCCTTCGCTATCCCGCGCCGTTTCGCGACATTCATGCCCCATGCTTTGAGCGCCGACCATTTCTTCGAGCGCGCCAGCAACGTGTGGGCGGCCTCGTAGAGCAACGTGCGGGCAAGTTCATCGCCGCATCGACTGACGCGGCCCTGAAAGTCGGTTTCACCCGACTGGTATCGTATTGGAGTAAGGCCAAGATGAGCACCCACATCGCGGGATCGTCGGAAGCGCTCAGGCTGATCCACGGTTGCGCGGAATGCCAACGCCGTCATCGGTCCGACACCCGGTATCGTCATCAGTTGCCGACAGATCGGCTCGACGCGGGCCGATTCCAGCACGCGCCGCGTCAGCCGCTCGAGCTCGCGATACATGGCCGTGATGATTGCCAGCAAGGGCTCAGTTATGTCGGTCAATGTGGGGTCCGCCTCGGCCAGTTCGCGAACCCTGACAGAGAAGAGTTTGCGCCCCGGCGATCCCACTTTGAGTCCACTTTCACGCAAGACAGCTCGCACTGCGTTCTCCATGTCCCGCAACTTGCAGAGCACCGTCCGGCGCGCCACCAGGAGCGAACGTGCCATCCTGGATGGCGCGCTTTTGACGTGGACCTGGCGATACCAGCCCGTCCGGATGATTTGCGCCAGGCCTCGCGCGTCATTGCGATCGGTCTTGTTCGGCATCGCGCCCATCGCTGCCTTCGCCTGGCGCGTTTCGATGCACAATGTCGGCAAGCCGGCTCGCGTCAGGCCTTGATGCAACCAAGCCGATTGTGAACAGGCCTCAAGCCCTATCCGCTCCATCGACAGACCTACGGCATTGAACGCTGATATCAGGCTTTCCGGATCGCTGGGCGCGCGCAACTCGCGCACAATCGCTCCCGTCTCATCGATAATGCAGATAGCCGTCTCTTCCAACGATACATCCAGTCCGGCATAGTAGCTCATGGTTGCTTCTCCTCATGGTTGTGGCCGCTCGATACGGACCACGTTGT
>NZ_AYOY01000111.1 GCF_000508185.1 Sphingobium sp. C100
TACGAGGCTTCTGTGGTTGCCGCCCGTGATGCAAGAAGTTTCTGATCCGAAGAGCGAGTGATCGAGTGCGGTCTTCTGTCAGGCCTTTGGTTGCGGCGTTTCAGAAGCCGCTGGCCGGTATGGTGATCTGCGGTTCGAGTCCAAATCTCGTTTTCGAGCTGGGATGCTCACGCCTCGTAACTGGTTTTCCCGAACCAGATCTGTTCGCTCATTTCGCCCATTCGGGTCGTCGCCTTCTCACACCCCCATCATCCGACGTTAGGTAAGCTTGTTGGCATGCCGATCATGCAACTGCTGCCTGCGCCGGAATTCTGTATTCATTACCATTTTTTATCAGGGCCCAAATCGTTCTGGCCATCTTGTTGGCGAGGGCAATTGCCACAAGCATTCTCGGTTTCCTGGCAAGCATATCTGCGAGCCAGGAATTTTCTGGAATCGATCTTCGACCCATCCAATTCAGACGGGACATTGCACCTATGATAAGCAGTCTGCGGATATCGGCCTGACCCGCTTTCGAAATACGTCCAAGGCGCTCCTTTCCGCCCGAGGAGAATTGTCGCGGGACAAGACCGAGCCAGGCCGCGAAGTCCCGCCCGCATCGGAAGCTCTCCATTGATGGGGCGAAGGCCTCGACCGCTAAGGCTGTTAAAGGGCCAACTCCCGGAATCGTCTGTAGCCGCTTGGCCGCGTCAGTTTCAGCCGCCAGCGCTTTGATCTTCTTTGTCCGTATATTGATACGCTCAGTTTTCTCAGCGATCTGTGCCAATAGATCTCGGCATTCCTCCCGCATCAAAACGGGCAAATCGCTGTTAAGCTCATCAAGAATGTCCGCAATCCTGCAGAGCTGATTTATGCCTTGGGGGACAACATGACCATATTCATAGAGCGCCGCCCTTACGGCATTGACCAGTTCCGTGCGTTGATGAACCAGCCGTTCTCTTCCGCGAAATAGAATCGCCCTGCTTTGCTGCTCTTCCGACTTTGGATCAACAAACCGCATCTCTGGTCGTTGAGCCGCAATTACGATCGCTTCAGCGTCAGCGGCATCATTTTTCTGTCGCTTCACGAACGGC